>JANOPV010000104.1:0-29118 GCA_031422035.1 Sphingomonas sp.
CCCGTCAGCGCCTCGGCAAAGGCGGTGACGTCGGCTTGGGTATAGCCGGTGCGGACGCCGAGTGTGTGCAGCTCCAGTATTTCGCGCGCTAGATTTTCGTTGAGGCCGATAGTGCGGTCCGGTCGGCGGGCGGCGACGCGCTGCGCCAGCGCGCTGTTCGGCCCGATGGATTGCGCCTGATCGAGGAACAGCAGCATTGCGGGATGGCGGATGGCTGAGCGGAGCAGGGTGACGAACCGCCCAGTGACATGCGGGCGAATGGCGCGGAATTCATAGTCCCCGGCGAATGGCGCGGCGACAATCTTGTCCACCGATACCGCGAAATGGTTCGACCAGAATTGCGCCCACCGTTCCATGAACGGCGTGCTGCTTTGCAAGGCGACGGCGAGGCGCAGGTCCACCGCCTCGATATAGAGCTGGCGCAGTGAGCGGCGCGAACTGCGGCGCTCCGTTTCGGCGGCGGCCATCGCGCTCTGCATGGCGGCGTCCGGTGCGGCCCCATCCGCCTGTCCCTCGCGTCGCATCGCGCGAAACTCGCCGGCCTCTTCGCGGTAAGCCATCAGTGCCTCAGTGAGCGCGCGGCGGTCTGGCAGTTCGGCGAGCAGCGGCGGCGCGGGATCGAACGCGGCGATTTGTGCGGTCAGCCAGCGGGCAGGATCAGCGGGCGGGGCCTCCCCAGCGCGCGCGCCAAGGCCAAAACGGTTGAGGGCCAGATATTGCCGCATCGCATTCTCCCGTCGCAGTGCCCCGACCTCACTGCATGACGCCCTTATGCCGCCGCGACTGTCGCAAGATTATGTCAGCTTTGAGCGATAGCGCGTTCGTAGATGCGATAGGTCTTGTTGATTGTCCCGCCCACCGCTTCGCCGATGGATTTCATCGGCCCGTTGCTGGCCAGCACCCAGCCGAAATCGCCATAAGATGCGCCATAGGTGTCGACGCAGGCGCGGCGGATATATTCGACCATCATCATCGCGATCTGGCTGGCCATGCGCGTGCCCTGCAATCGCTGGACTACGCCCATTAGCGGCACCCGCATTGTCTTGACCCGCGGCCGCCGTAGCCACCACAGCAGCCGTGCCCAGTTGAACGGCCACAGCGATCCGCCATAGCGGACAAGCTGTTCGTTGAGGTCGGGCACGACCATGGTGAAGGCGACGGGTTCGCCATCAAGTTCGGCAATCCGGATCAGGTCTTCATAAACGATTGGCTTCAGCTTTTTGCCGCCATAGGCAATTTCCGCCGGGGTCCACGGAGTAAATCCCCAATTGCCGCTCCATGCTTCGTTGAGAATGCCGATGATGATCGCCGCTTCCTCGTCAAACCGGCTTTTGTCGACGTGGCGGATGCGGATGCGCCCGCCTTTTTCGGCCATGGCGACAACCCGGTTGACCAGCTCAGGCAGGCCGTCGGCAATCGGCAGGCGGTAATTGACCAGATCTTGCGCGGTGCTGTGGCCCAGCGCCTCAATCCAGCCCTGATAGGCGGCATTGTGATGCCCCATCATCACCGACGGCGGCTGATTATGGCCTCCGATCAGCAGCCCGGGTTCGTCCCACATGGCGAGGCTGACGGGGCCGAGCATCCGGGTCATGCCCTCAGCGCGGAGCCAGCCCTGCGCAGCGGCGAGCAGAGCGGCGGTAACTTCGGCGTCCTCCGCTTCAAACAGGCCCCAAAAGCCGGTGCCGGGACCAAAGCCCTGTTCAGGAGGCTGTTCAAGCGCCAGCGTGTCGATGTGTGCGCTGATCCGCCCCGCCGTGCGTTCGCCGCGTCGGGCGATGAAAAACTGAGCACGGCCATGGCCAAACCACGGATTCTTCTTCGGATTGAGCAGCGCCGCGACTTCATCGCGCAACGGCGGCACCCAGTTGGGGTCACCGCGATTGAGCCGATAGGCTAGGTCGATGAACTCGCGTTTGAGCGCGCGCGTCGTTACCGGCACTATCGTGATGGCTCCCGCCTTGCTCACCCGCACACTCCTGTTCAATCCTGCCCGGTTACCCGCTATTCATATGCGGTAGGATATGGGACGGGCGACCGCAAGGCGCGGCAATGCTGCCATGTTGCTGCCACGATGCCCGCCTAAACAACATGACGCAAAACCGTAGAGATTGAGATGACTGCAACCACGCTTTCCCCCGCTGATGTCGCCCGTGATGGCACTGCGCCCGTCGCTGCGTCCGCTGGACCCGCTGCGGCCAAGGACGATATGCGGATGATCCGTAAGGCGGCAGAGCTGACCCGCGACCTTAATCCGCCCAGCCCGCTGATTTACTGGACCGATTTGCTGGCGTCGGCAATGCTTGGTTATGGCGCGCTGGCGGCGGCGATTACCACATCCTCAACCGCGCTGATGGCGGTCATGCTGGTGGTTGCAGTGCTCGCCCTCTATCGTGCGGCGTCGTTCATTCATGAGGTGACGCATGTGCGCCACGCCGCGCTGCCCGGCTTTTGGTATGGCTGGAATGCGGTGATCGGCGTGCCGTTGCTGGTGCCGTCGTTCATGTATGAAGGGCTGCATAATCTGCACCATGCCCGCACCCGTTATGGCACCGTTGATGATCCCGAATATCTACCGCTGGCGTTGATGAAGCCGTGGTCGCTGCCGCTGTTCGTGCTCGTCTCCGCGCTTGGCCCAATCGGCCTGTTGCTGCGTTACGGCCTGCTCGGCCCGCTGTCAGCCGTGATCCCGCCGCTGCGCCGGATTGTCTGGGAACGCTATTCGGGGCTGGTCATCAACCCAGCATTTCGTCGCCGCCCGGCGGACCCCGCCAATGCGCGCAAATGGCTGATCCTCGAAACGCTAACTAGCCTGTGGGCGGTGACGATCCTGGTCGCTGTAGCCACCCGGATCATTCCGCTGGGCGCGTTTCTGATGGTCATCGGCACGCTGTCAGCGGTGCTAGTGCTGAACCAGGTGCGGACATTGGTTGCCCATTTGTGGGAAAATGACGGTGAGCCGCTGAGCGTGACCGCGCAGTTTCTCGACAGCGTTAATGTGCCGCCGCCCGCTTTGCTGCCGGCGCTGTGGGCACCGGTGGGCTTGCGCTATCATGCACTCCACCATCTGCTACCGGGGCTGCCCTATCATGCGCTGGGTGAGGCGCATCGGCGGATCATGGCGGAATTGGGCACAGACAGCACGTATGCGCGCGGCAATTATCCCGGGCTGATGGGGCTGGTGGTGCAGATTACGCGCGGGACAATGCGCGCGCGCTGAGCCCAGCGCACGGCTTTGCGGTATTGACGCTGGGGCTATTTAACCGTCGTAATCGCCGACACCCGCAGTTGGGCGCGGCGGCGCGGCGGCGGTCAGGCGCAGGGCCTCTGCCGAGCGGCTCAGTGAACCCACCTCATCGGGCGTATCATCATCATCGAGCAGAACCTTTTGGTTGCCGGTGATGAGCGAGGCTTCGAGTTCGTTCGGACGGACGGTTTCCTCTGCGATTTCGCGCAAGGCCACCACCGGGTTCTTATCCCGGTCGCGTTCGATGGTCAGCTCTGCGCCGCCGGAGATTTCCCGCGCCCGCTGGGCTGCAAACAGCACCAGGTCAAACCGGTTGGAGACCTTGTCGACACAATCTTCGACGGTAACGCGCGCCATGCGTGGTTTTCCTTAGTGTTCGCTTGAATGCGGGGAAGCGCGGCAGATAGCCATGCCGGGTGCCTGAGTCAAGAAAACCCGCCCCTTTGCCAAGCGGCCCCTGCTGCCCCTATGACAGCGTGATGGATGAAGGCGCTTTACCGGCACCAGCCGTAACTTCGGGCGACGCAGCCATTGTCATGCGCGGGTTTTCGCATGCGGTTGCGGGGCAGACGCTGCGCTTTATTCCCGACGGGCCGGAACGACTGGCGGCGCTGCTGGCGTTGATCGCGGACGCGCAGGTGCGATTGCGGATCATCGTCTATATGTTTGAGGCGGACCATAGCGGGACATTGGTGCGCGATGCCTTGGCGGCGGCAGCGGAACGCGGGGTAGCGGTTACGCTGATTCTCGACAGCTTTGGCTCGGGCGATACTGCCGACGGATTTTTCGCGCCGCTGGTGCGGGCGGGCGGGCAGTATCGCTGGTTCAGTGCGCGGTGGACGCCGCGCTACTTGATCCGCAATCACCTTAAACTCTATATCGCCGATGATGATGTCGCGATGTTCGGCGGCTTCAACGTCAGCGACGAATATTTCGCGGCATCCGGCACGCCGCGCGGCTGGCACGACCTAGGCGTGGTGATTACGGGGAGCGAGGCGGCGGTGTTGGGCACGCATTTCGACGCGCTGGATGCGTGGTCGACTGCGCCGCGACCCAGCTGGGCGGGGCTGGCGCGCGTGGTGCGCGACTGGACACCGGGCGCTGGCCAATTACGCTGGCTGCCCGGCGGACCGAGTTCGCGGCTAAGCTCATGGGCGCGGGCGGTTAAGCGCGATCTGGATCGGGCGACCCGGCTTGACATGATCATGGCCTATTTTTCGCCCAGTCAATCCTTGTTGCGGCGGATCGGCCGGATCGGGCGGCGCGGCCATGCCCGGCTGATCCTGGCCGGCAAATCGGACAATGGCGCCACTATCGGTGCGGCGCGGGCGCTCTATGGGTTCCTGCTGAAACGCGATGTGGAAATCGCTGAATATCAGCCCGACCGTTTGCACCTGAAACTGCTGGTCGTCGACAACATCACCTATATCGGATCCGCGAATTTCGACATGCGCAGCCTGTTCGTCAATTTGGAGCTGATGCTGCGGGTTGAGGATGCGGCGCTGGCCGACACAGTCCGGACGTTCATCGCGGCGCACGCTGGGCTATCGACTGCGATAACTGCGGCGAGCCATCGGCGCAGCGCGACCTGGCTGGCACGAATCCGCTGGGCGCTGGCTTGGTTTATGGTGTCAGCGGTGGACTATGGCGTGACCCGGAGGCTCAATCTAGGCTTGGAACGCGGCGATTAGCCGAGTTTACGCCGCGTCTTTATGCGCCCAAAACAGGACGCATGGCGGGATGTTCCACCATTCAAATGCCTTGTCGATCACCGGGAAATGCGGGGCGAGGAAGTCGCGCGCACGGCGGCGATACTGATAAACGAGGAACGTGCCGCCAGGGCTGAGCACCCGGTGGGTAGCAGCAGCGATTGCTGGGCCAACGCCGGTGGGCAAAGTGGAAAAGGGCAGCCCGGACAGGGCCTGATCGGCATGGTCAAAGCCATGCGCGCGGACAATAGCTTCGACGTCCGCTGCTGAACCGAGCACCGGCTTAAAGCGGCTGTCGGCAATATCTTTGCGCAGATAGTCGATGAAATCCGGGTTGGTGTCGATGGCGATCAGCGTCGCGTCACCGCGCATCCGCTCCAATATCGGGCGGCAGAATGTGCCGACACCGGGGCCATATTCGACGAACACACCAACTTTGTCCCAGTCCACTTTCGACAGCATAGTGTCGATCAGCGTGTCGGATGATGGGATGATCGAGCCGACCATCACCGGGTGTTTGATGAACCCTTTGAGGAACATGCCCCATGGACCGAGCCGTGCCAGCACCCGGTCCTTGAGCCGTGCCTTGTGGCGCGGCTCCGCTTTGCTGCTGGGCATTGACGATCCTGTCTGTCGTGGGCGGGTGCGAGGGGGCACCGCAATAGCCTGTTTATTAGCGCAGTGATCGTCGCTTGCAAACAGCTTAGCGGATCGCGCCGCCGCCGAGCAGTTTGGGTAAGAGCAACAGCCCGGCAATTATCGGGTGCCGCCGTTGCCATGGCTGGATAACAATCGCGGTGCTGGCGTGCCGGTTAATCTTCCAGGCGAGGTAGTCGATCCCGCCAGCGAAGGTCAGGCTGGCTTTGGCGAGACGCAGGACGGTCAGCGCCTTGCCCTCGATCCGCCGCCGCGCCCAGCCGCCGCCGGGCGCGTTGGGGGGGATGGCAGTGATGACCGGCGCGCTGAATCGGGTGTAACGGTCGGGATCAGCATCAACGACGGACGCCGCCCGGCCGGTCCGTTCGGCGCGTAGTTCGACCGAATAGGTGAGGGCAAAGGCACGCCGCCACCAGTCGAGTGGCGCTTCGCCATCATGCGCCTCAGCAGCGGCGAGCAGCGTCGGCGCAGCGCGCGCGACCGCCCGTTCAGCCGCTGTTCGCGCCGCATCATCTGCCGCCCACACCAGCCGTGAGGGTTGGGCAAAGCGCGCCCAGACGGACACGTTGCGCGTCTCTGGCCCGTTCAATCGGTGAAAATCAGCCTCGCTCAGCACTGCATATTTGGCGGCGAGGCCATCGCGCTCAAACGGAAAGACATTGGGCGGGATCAGCCGGTTGGCGATGGCCAGCCAGCGACGCGGATAGGCCGCGCGATAGTCAGAGACGATCAGGTAGAAATCGAGCATCAGCCCATCAAGCTGGCTTTCGCGCAGGCAGCTGCCGTAAAACAGCACAGCGCGCGCACTGTTGCCATAGTCACCGGCAATCGCGGCGGCGAGGGTGGCTACGCGCGGGTCAACCGGCTCAGCCAGTTCCTCCGCAACCAGGCGGTCCAGCGACGATGACGCGGGCATGGCCGGGGTCAGGCGGCGAGTTGCAGGAACGGCACCGGCCGGGTTGAGGTGAGGGTGATCGGGTGCCCCTCCTCGGCGGTGAACAGTTCACCATCGAGGATGACCTGCGACCGGTCGCCTTCGATGCTGATCTCATTACCCAGCTCAAAATGCAGGCCGCGCACCGCATGTTCGCCAAGTTTACCGAACAAAGCGGTGCGGACCAGCGCCCAGATCGAGCGCCAATTATGATCGACTGCGAGCATCTTCATCCGGCCAGCCGGCGCGCCGTCAGCGGTACGGGTATTATATAGCAGTTTGTCGAGAGTGGTGACGATGACCACTGAAAAGCGCCCGCGCAAGATCCCCGATTGGCGGAAGTTCAGCGTCAATGGGCGGGCCGCTGGCGGAAACATCCGCCCATGCAGGTTGAGGATGATCGCGAGACTTGCCACCAGTGCCGCCAGCCCATGCGAAATGGCATTGGGCAGGCCCAGCGGATAGATTTTATGGCGGCAGTGGAGAATGGCGTCGGCCAGCCCCGCCCCGCCGAGGAACATCCCCAGCACCGGACGGTTGCCATTGCCCGATTGCAGCGCAATCAATTCACGCTGCACCACATGGTCGGCAAAGGCCCCGCGGGCCAGGCCGACGATGAGCTTGAGCGCATCGAGCGGGTCGCCCTCAGCACCCAAATCGAGCGCGATCAAATTGGTCTTGCCATTGGGCAGCACCGCGACCGGCGGCTCTTCGCCCAGCGGGAAATGGCCGCCGGAGTACAGCTCAGTCAGCGCCGCCTGGACCGTGCCGTCGCCGCCGTTGATCGCGATAACCTTGGGCTTGACCAACGCGATCGAGGCCAGGGCCGCGCCAAGCTGGTCGGCATGTTCCACTTCGTAATGGAAAATATCGGGCTGGGTCGCGCACCAGGCGCGGACGCGGGGCAGGATTGCGCGGTTGCCGGTCGATCGCGGATTGGAAAGGAGGGCAACCGCGACCATCAGCTAGGCGATCGGTCCGAACCGGGTGCCCTGCACATAGTTGAGGACAACCCGTTGCGTGACATTGCCGGCACCCACGGCAAAGGCGACGCGTTCAAGCGGCGGTTTGCGACGCAGTGCCAGATCAAGCAGGCTAACGCGGGGATTGCCGGAAAAGCCCGCGCCGTCGGATCGGTCGCTGCTGCCATTGCCGTTGGCGTCGTGCCGCACCATCACCGCGTAGCTGCCAGCGGCGCTGACCGGCAGGCACACGTCCATATCGCCAGCGCCGGTAGCGGGGATTTCGACCCGGGCGAGATAGCGGCCACGCTCCAGAAACGTACCGGGGACAGCGGCGTAAAGCTGCACGCGCAAGATACCAGTGCGGGCGCGAAAGCCGGTGACGCGCACCGTAACCGAGCGCGCGCCGCTTTCACACAGCGCGGCATGCGGCCCAATCGGTGTTGCCGCAGCAGGCGCGGTCAGCACTGGTGACGCCAGCGCGACAAGCGCAGCGGCGGCACATATACGGCCAGTCAAAGTCTTCGTCGTCACGGTCTTGTTCGTCCCAGTCTTCGCCGTCATAATCTCAATCCACATCACCGATCCTAAACCCGCGCTGCGCTTGTCGCGCAGGCACGAGCGCCCTGATCCTGATACGTCGCCAATCGCGGAACTTTGCGGCAGAAATAGGGTGATGGCGCGACCGGGGGCGGGCGGGGGCGCTATTTCTTCTCCCCCTTTCGGACCCGCACCGGATCGGCTAGGCCAGCGGCACGCCATCCCCCGGAGTATCTCCCTGCCTCGACTGTTCGCCTGGACCGCCATTGACAGCTATATTGCCCGCCTGATTGCCGTGCCGTTGATCGGCACGCTGGTGCTGTCGGCAATGTTGCTGGTGCTCGAAAAAATGCTGCGCTTGTTCGACTTTGTGGCGACCGAGGGTGGGCCAGTGAGCGTCGTCTGGCGGATGCTGGCGAACCTGATTCCCGAATATCTGTCGCTCGGCATTCCCATCGGGCTGACGCTCGGCATCGTTCTGGCGTTCCGCAAGCTCGCGACCTCGACCGAGCTGGATGTTATGCAGGCGATCGGCCTTGGCTATCACAAGCTGTTGCGTGCGCCTTATGCCTATGCGCTGGTGCTCGCCGCACTTAATCTCGCCATCGTCGGCTTTGTGCAGCCCTATGCCCGATATGCCTATGAGGAGCTCAGATTTGAGCTGCGGTCGGGTGCGCTCGGCGCGTCGATCAAGGTGGGGGAGTTCACCAATCTGGGTAACCGCTTGACCCTGCGTATCGAACGCAGCAGCGATGAGGGCCGTGAGCTGAGCGGTATTTTCGCCCATGCCATTGTCGGCAATGGGCAGACGATTGCGGCCAGCGCGCGCACCGGCGAGTTCCTAGCGACCGGTGATCCCGACACCATTGTCCTGCGGCTGACCGAGGGCACGTTGGTGCATCGCGGCCCGAATATTGCGACCCCCCGGGTGCTCAGTTTTTCAACGCATGACCTGCCGATTGACCTGCCAGCCATCGACAGTTTCCGCCGACGATCCGGCGACCGTGAACTGACCTTGCCCGAACTGGCGCGGGTCGGGCAAAACCCCGATGCCCCGCGCGCGACCCGGCTGGAGGCGCGGTCTAACTTTCATTTCCGGCTGGTTGAGGTGGCGATGATGCTGCTGCTACCGCTGCTCGCGGTGGCGTTGGCGATCCCGCCAAAACGCTCTACCTCGGCGCTCGGGGTGTTCCTCGCCATCATCATCCTGGTCACCCAGCATAAGATCAACGAATATGGCGACAGCCTTGGCACGCTCGGCGTGGTTGATCCGTTTCTCGCTTTATGGGGCCCCGCAGCGGTGTTTGCCGTGCTGACCCTATGGATGTTCCGGACCATCGCCTTTGTTCCCGGCGGCCAACCGATTGGCGCGCTGGAACGGGTGTTCGCCAAGCTTGGCGCGTGGATTGGCCGGATGGCGAAGCGGGTCGTCGGTGGGCGCAGTTCGTCATGAGCCGGCTTAACTTTTTCCCGGCGCCGACGCTGGCCTGGTATGTGGCGAAGATGTTCGTCATCCGCTCGGCGGCGATCCTGGCGCTGCTGGTGCTGGTGCTGATGACGCTCGATCTGCTCGGCGAAAGCGGCAAAATCTTGGGCGTCGCCGGCAATGGTGACGCCGAAATATGGCGTTATGTCGGCCTGCGCCTGCCGCAGATTGTGGCGCGGTTCATTCCATTTTCGACGCTGCTCGGCACACTGCTGACGCTGGCGACGCTCAACCAGAATAGCGAAGTCACGTCGATGAAATCGGCGGGAATGTCGGCGCACCAGATTCTCGCGCCGCTGGTGCTGGCCAGTCTGGTGCTGGCGCTGGTCAGCTTTGTGTTCAACGAACGGGTGCTGACCCGCGCCAATGCGAGCCTCGCGGCGTGGCAAAAGGTCGAATATGCTGCGATCCCGCTCGATAGCGGGGTGCGCACCAATGTCTGGGCGCGCAGCGGTGATACGCTGATCGGGGTCGACATCGTCCACACCAACGCGCGGCCTTTGCGGCTGGAAGGAGTGACGATTTTTGAGCGTGAAGCCGGGGCGATCCGCCGGATTATCGAGGCCCCTCGCGTTGTCCGCGACGGACGCAGCTGGCGGCTGGAGGGGGCGAGCGGCTTTGACGTGCTGAACGATAGCGCGCTGCCACCGCCAACCGGCGCCGTCATGCAGGATTTTGCGCCCGACCGCTTCACCCTCGCCACGGTGCGCGGCGATGAGCTCGGCTTTATGCCGCTAAGGGCTGCAATTGCCGAGCTGCGGACGGCGGGGCGCTCGACCGTCGCGTTGGAGGCGGCGTTGTGGCACAAGATTTCCGGGCCATTATCGTCGATGCTGATGCCGCTGCTGGGCGCGGTCGCCGCCTTTGGCCTCGCGCGGTCCGGGCAATTATTCGTCCGCGCGGTCATCGGCATGGGGCTGGGCTTTGCCTATTTCGTCGTCGATAATTTCGGGCTGGCGATGGGCAATCTGGGCGCTTACCCCGCGTTGCTCGCAGCCTGGGGGCCGTTTGTGCTGTTCCTGTTGATCGGCGAAACCGTGCTGGTGCGCACCGAGGAGTGAGGCGGCGCTAAGCGCCCACCTGGTCCACCACCATCTGCCGCACCCGCCCGTCGGCAACAAAGGGTGCCAGCAACGCCATGATCCGCTGAGCGCGGGGGCCGCTAAGGCCGATCTGGTAGAAACTATTGGCCAGCACATCAGCTATTTGCACGCCCGACGATCGCTTGCTGTCCGCGAGCAATGCTTGGCCGCAGGTGCCAAGGCTGGCCTGCACGTCTTCGCGGAGCAGCCCGTTCAGCCGGGCATCATAACGGCCGTCGTCGATCACGACGTTCAGGCAATGGCCCTCAACCGCCGCCCATGCAGCCACCACCCGGTCGAGTAGGGCGGCGTATATAGTGATGTCCTCGGGCAGATCGCCGCCATGTGCCGCGCGCAAAGCCGCGATGTTAGCGGTGGCAACGACGACGCGGCCGCCTAGCCGCATCAGCGCCTCAATGCAGAACGCCCGCTCAGCGAGCTCGATCCGGCTGCCCTTGAGCTCACCGCGCAGGCCGAGCCCATCGCGCATCCGGAGCAGCAGAGCATCGGCGGCATCTGGCGCAATCGATACCGCGGCCAGCGTCATCACGCCCGCGCCGACCCCGCCGGATTCATCGCAGTAAATCGTCACCCGCGGCTGATGGGTTGGCGCGGTGTTCACAGACCGTCAGGTTTTCGCGTCACGCGCAGCAGAGCATCAGTTGCGTCACGCACCCTGGGGCGTAATGTCGCCCGCTGGGCGCGCACCGCGACGGCGGATTTGCGGAATTGACCCAGCATGGCCCTCAATGGCTTGCGGCTTGCCCGCGTCGCTGGCGTTCCGGTCAAGCTTATCGCCCGCCAAAATCTGCTTGGCCTCTTCGCCCGACAGCGTTTCATATTCGAGCAGCGCATTGGCGAGCAGATGCAGATCGTCGATCTTTTCGGTCAACACCTTGCGCGCGGTCGCCTCTGCCGCTTCAATCAGCCCGCGCACTTCGCTGTCGATCAGCTTGGCCGTCTCACCCGAGATCGCCGAGCGCCCGCCGCCGCCGAACGGCCCGAAATCCTCGTCATTCTTATAGCGCAGCCAGCCGAGTTTCTTTGACATGCCATATTCGGTGACCATCGCCCGGGCGATGTTGGTTGCCTGCTGGATGTCGCTGGCGGCCCCGGTGTTAAGCTCATCCTCACCATAGATCAGCTGTTCGGCGATGCGCCCGCCGAACGCCATGGCGAGCTGCGCCTTCATCTTGACCATATTGTGCGACAGCACGTCGCGCTCGGGCAGGCTGAAAGTGACGCCCAAAGCGCGGCCACGTGGGATGATCGTCACCTTGTGCAGCGGGTTATTCCCCTCGACATTCATCAGCACCAGCGCGTGGCCGGCCTCATGATAAGCGGTCGCCTTTTTGTCGTCGTCGGTCATGACCATGGAGCGGCGTTCGGCCCCCATCATCACCTTGTCCTTGGCGTCCTCAAATTCCAGGTTGGCGACCAGCCGCTTACCGCGCCGCGCGGCGAGCAGTGCCGCTTCGTTGACCAGATTGGCCAGCTCCGCGCCCGAAAAGCCCGGCGTGCCGCGCGCAATGGTGCGCGGATCGACATCGGGGGCCAGCGGCGTCTTCTTCATGTGGATATTCAGGATCTTAATCCGCCCCTCAATATCGGGGAGCGGCACGACGACCTGACGGTCAAACCGACCGGGACGCAGCAGTGCGGGGTCGAGCACATCGGGCCGGTTGGTCGCGGCGATGATGATGACGCCCTCATTGGCTTCAAAACCGTCCATCTCGACGAGAAGCTGGTTCAGCGTCTGCTCGCGCTCATCATTGCCATTGCCCATGCCGGAACCGCGATGGCGACCGACGGCGTCGATTTCGTCGATAAAGACGATGCACGGGGCGGATTTTTTGGCCTGTTCAAACATGTCGCGGACGCGGCTGGCGCCGACGCCCACAAACATTTCGACAAAATCGGAGCCGGAGATGGTGAAGAATGGCACGCCCGCCTCCCCCGCAATTGCGCGGGCGAGCAGGGTCTTGCCGGTGCCGGGTGCGCCGACCAGTAGCGCGCCCTTGGGGATGGAGCCGCCGAGCCGCGAGAATTTTGTCGGGTCTTTCAAGAACTCGACGATTTCTTCCAACTCCTCACGCGCTTCCTCAATACCGGCGACGTCGTCAAAGGTGACGCGGCCAGACCGTTCAGTCAGCAATTTGGCCTTGGACTTACCAAAGCCCATCGCGCCGCCGCCATTGGATTTTTGCACCTGGCGAAACACGAAAAAACCGACGCCGAGGATCAGCAGGAACGGCAAAATCTGGATCAGCAAATAGGCCCAGAAATTGGGCTGTTCTGCTGGGCGACCATCATATTGGACATCATTATCGGTCAGCAGCTTGTTGAGCTCAGGGTCGCGCACGGGGTTGGTCGTGAAAGCGGTGCCATTAGTATATTCGCCGGTGATCCGGCTGTCGCTGATGACGACGCTGCGCACGCTGCCCTCAGCCACCTTCGTCCGGAAATCGGAATAGGCGACGGCGTTGCCCGCTGGTGCGGAGCCGCCGCCGAACAGCGACGCGACCATCAGCATGCTGAGGACGATCGCGGCCCAGATGGCCATGCTCTTCATCCAGTTCGGGCCTTGCGGCTGCTTGTCGTCACTCACGGGCACAGAACTCCACGAAGGTTTGAGTGACGAAGATAGGGTGCCCGCATATCAGCGGCAAGGGGGACTTTAGTCCATCCGGCGCGGCGGCGCTTCGGTAAAGCGCCAAAGCGCGGGTTGCGCCCTATCCGCCGCGATCAACTGCGTTCCCAAGGTCGCCTGTTCGCCGCGGTGCAGCGCGGCGATTAGCCGAGCGACATCCTCGCCACGCGGCGGGGCATCGCGCTCACCCATGACGATCCGTGTCACCAGCTGTTGCACCAGTGCGCCGGGCAAATCGCGGGTGTCGAGCAGGGTCGCACCAGCGTCGCTGTGGATGCGCTCAGCCGCAAGTTTTGCGACCACCCAGTCCAGCGCCTCAGCGGCGGCGGCGAGGTGCGCGGCGCTCGCACTGGTGGTGAGTGGGTCGACGAAGCTTTGCCCCGCCATCGCCAGACGCAGCCGGACGCGATCATAGCGGGGGTCGACGTTGCTCGGGTCGGTGATCGCGGTGACCTGTGCGTCACTTAGCACAGCGGCCAGATCGCTGCGCCGCCAGTCGAGCAGCGGGCGCAGGACATGCCCCTGGCGCGGGCGCACCCCGGCGAGGCCGTGCAAGCCGCTGCTCCGGTTCAGCCGCATGATGAGTGTTTCGAGTTGATCGTCGGCGTGGTGCGCTGTCAGCAGCCAATCGAGGTTCCGCTCGACCCGCCACGCCTCCAGCAAGCCATAACGCAGCGCCCGCGCGCCAGCCTGGCTCGGCGGCACGGGCGGGGCGTCGGGGGTCAGCGTGCGGTGCGGAATGCCGCTTCGCTGGCATAGATTAGCGACGAATGCGCACTCGGCAGCGGCTTCGGCGCGCAACCGGTGGTCGACAGTCGCCGCCTCCACCCGGCCCGGAAATGCCGCATGCGCCAGCAGCAGCAGCGCGACGCTATCTGGCCCGCCGGATACCGCAATGCCCAGCCGGTCATGGCCGACGCAATCCTCGCCAATCAGTGCGGCGACGCTGCCCCGCAAGCGATCAGCATCCCCCGCAATCGGCGGTTCAACACCGCGCCTGGACACGGCCCTCCGCCACCTGATCCTTCAGGCTCTGTTCGGCGGCACTGCCGTAAAGCCGGTCGAATTCATCAAAGGTGCGGCAGGCATCGGTGCGCCGGTCGAGCCGGATCAGCGCCATGCCCATATAATAGAGGCTGTGCGGCGCCCGTTCGCCGCGCGGCCGGTTGCGGTAATTGTCGTAAAATGCCGTCACCGCCAGCGCCGCCTGATTATTATCCAGATAGGCGCGGCCCAACAGATTACCGGCATAGCTAGCGCGGCGATGATTGCCGTGGCGGGTAATCACCCGCTGCAATTGCGCCTGTGATTCGGGGAATAGGCGTGCTTCCCACAGCCGATAACCGTAGAGATAATCATCCTCCGGCGCATTGCCGGTGGCGGGCACCTCAACCGCTTCCACCCGTGCGCGGCGCGCAGCGGTAGTGGCAGCGTTGGCTGGCGGTGCTGTTGTTCCGGCGGTGGCCCCGCGCACGGGTGCCGGAGCGGGCGCTGGTGCCGGGCCGGGCGTTGGGCGCACCGGCGTTGGCGCGGGCGTTACCCTGACGGGCGCGGGTGCCGGTGTCGGCAGGATCGAGGTTGGACCGCCAGTCCCGGCTGCCTCTGCTGGCACCGCCGTGCGCGCTGCGGCTGCATCAGCCTGCAGCCGGGTGATCGCCGCCTGCATCTCACGCAGGCGGAAATCCTGTTGCTCCACCTGGCCAGTCAACCTGGCGAGCGTTGCCTCCATGGCATCAATTCGCGCAACCAGATCGGCCATCGGCGTGCCGCCATTATTTTGCGGCGTTGTCGGCAATTCGCCGGGCTGGACTTCGGGCTGGAACATGCCGCTTTCGGTGCCGGGGAACACCCGCCGCTGCACAGCGCGCAGCTCCCGCTCGATCCGTTCGACCCGCGCCTGCACATCGCCCGACGATTGTTGGGCACCGGCCGGCTGAATGAGCAGCACTGCGGCGGCCGCGCTGGTCAGGAACAGGGTCTTTAATGATCGCATGAAATCGCCTTCATCGCTGCACGGGCTGCGAGTCTGTTCGAGGATGGCAGGTGACGCAAGGCTGAACTGCACCCGTTACGGCGCAGGGGGTGCTGGCGCAGGTGCAACCGGGGCGGCTGCCGCGCCGCTGGCCCGCGCCGAGAGCGCCGCCGCGTCCAACGCCACATCGCGCACCAGCACATCAGGATCGCCTAGCTGTGGCAGCTCGCGCGTGCCGACCACCAGCCGCAGATTTTGCGCCCGCCCGGTGCGCAGCGTCAGGCCGCGCTGCTCCGTCGGCACCGCATAGGTCTCACCCGCGCGCAGCGTCCGTTCAAAGGCGAGGCGGCCGGTTGCCGGGTCATTGAGGCCGAACCACACATCGCCAACCGCGCGGATGACGAGCGCTCCTGTGAGTGCCGCTGCGGGGCGGGCCGGAGCGTCGCCAACGCCTTGCGCATTGCCTTGCGTGCCGTCTGCGGCATCGACAGTTGCGGGTGCGGCCTTTTCGCTGGGCACGCTATCGCCCATCGTCCGCCATACGGTGTAGCCGCCAACCAGCAACAGACCGATGATCGCGGCGGTCCAGGCAAGCGACTTGGGTGGGATGCGTGAGCCGTCAGCGGGCTCATATATATCGGCGGTCGGCGTGGCATAGTGCGAGTCCGTCCGCGCCATTTCCGCCCGCATCGCGGTTGCCGCATCTTCGGGGGGATAGCCGACGACCCGGGCAATCGCGCGGGCAAAGCCGATGGCATAGGGGCCATTAGGCAATGCGCTCAGCTGATTGGTCTCGATCGCCTCAACATGGCGGCGCGGGATACGCGTCTGCTCAGCTACCTCCAGCTGCGTAAGCCCAGCGGTCTCGCGCGCCTGGCGCAGGCGATCTCCGATGGAAATCGGCAATTCAGGCTGAAGTGGAGCGTCGGTTTCGTCCGTCATTATACTGTGCTGACCCTCTTTTTTGCTTTTGTATATGCGTTCATTCGGCCCCGGCGGGCTGTTCTGTTCCAACCTCAACGCCGGCCTCCGCTGCCCATTGGCTTAGCCGGTCACGCGGTGACACCCTCATCGATTGTAGCACGCCGGGCATGACCGATTCCAGTTCTGCAAGGTTAAGGCTACGAATCATGGCTTTTACCGGACCAACGCCCGCCGGGGTGATCGACAGGCGGCGGATGCCCAGGCCGAGCAGCGCCATCGCCTCCAGCGGCCGCCCACCCATTTCGCCGCAGACACCGACCGCCACCTTCGCCTCATTGCACGGCACGACAACGCGGCGGATGAACCGCAGGATCGCCACCGACAGCCAGTCATAGCGTTCGGCTAGCCGCGGGTTAGAGCGGTCGGCGGCGAACAGGAACTGGGTCAGGTCATTGGTGCCAATCGACAGGAAATCGAGCTGCGGTAACAGCATGTCGAGTGTTTCAGCGAGCGCTGGCACCTCCAGCATCGCGCCAAAACGGATCGCGGTCGGCAGTTTCTTGCCAGTCTTTTGCAGCCAATCGCGTTGTTTCAGGAAAATCTCCCGCGCGGCCAGATATTCCCACGGTTCGCTGACCAGTGGGAACATCACATTCAGCGTGCGCCCGGCCCCGGCCTCTAACAACGCGCGTGCCTGCGCCTTCATCAGCCCTTCGCGGCCCAGCGCGAGCCGCAGCGCGCGCCAGCCCATGGCCGGGTTTTCCTCCACCTCCGCATCTTGGTGCATATAGGGGAGCGCCTTGTCCCCGCCGATGTCGACCGTGCGAAAGATCACCGGGCGATTGCCAGCGGCATCGAGGATGTCGCGATAGAGCCGCTGCTGCCGCTCGCGAGAGGGCAGGGTGGCAGACACCAGAAACTGGAATTCGGTGCGGAACAGGCCGATGCCGTCGGCTCCCGATTGATCGAGCGCCGCGACGTCTTCGCGCAAGCCCGCATTGATCATCAGTTCGATGCGCACGCCATCTTTGGTGATCGGCGCCTCGTCCCGCAACGCCGCAAACCGCTCCCGCTGCTTGCGGCCCGTCGCCAGCCGGGTGTTGAACGCCTCGATCATCGCCGTGCTCGGCCGGATGTGGACAACCCCGCGCGTGCCATCAAGCAACAGCGTATCGCCATCGCGCACCCGCGTGCGAATGTCGCGGACCCGGCCCAGCACCGGCACCCCCATGGCCCGGGCGACGATGATGACATGCGCGGTCAGCGACCCTTCCTCCAGGATCACGCCCTTCAGCCGTCGCCGGTCATACTCCAGCAGCTCGGCCGGCCCCAGATTGCGGGCGATCAGGATCGAATCCTGTTTCAGTCCCATCTGCGCCGCCGTGCTCATCTGTCCGGCCACGATGCGGATCAGCCGGTTCGACAGATCCTCCAGATCGTGCATCCGGTCGGCGAGCAGCGGATCATCGATTTGCCGCATCCGCATCCGGGTGCGTTGCTGGACGCGTTCAATCGCCGCCTCCGCCGTCAACCCGCTGTCGATCGCCTCGTTAATCCGGCGCGACCAGCCTTCGTCATAGGCGAACATTTTATAGGTTGCGAGCACCTCATCATGTTCGCCAGCGGAGCCGAACTCGGCCTGGCTGGTCATCCGGTCAATCTGTTCGCGCATCTTGGCAAAGGCGGAATAGACGCGGGCGCGCTCCACCTCGACATCTTCGGCGACGGTATGTTCGATGACGATGCGCGGCTGATGGAACACCACCACCCCCATCGCCATGCCATCAACGAGTTTTTGCCCCTCAAGCGACTGCGACGACTGGTCACTGGTGACCTCGGCCCGGCTGCGCTCATCGATCAGCGACGCGTTGGCGATTAGTTCGGAGAGCACCAACGCCACCGTCTGCAGCGCCTCAATCTCAATCTCATCATAGCCGCGCGGGTCGGCATGTTGTACGCACAGCACGCCCACGGCGCGCTCCTTGCGGATGATCGGGACACCGGCAAAGCTGTGGAATTTCTCTTCGCCGGTCTCCGGCTTATACGCATAATCCGGGTGGCTGGCCGCCTCGTCGAGGTTCAGCGTTTCGATCCGCCCGGCAATTGTCCCGACCAGCCCTTCGCCCATCGCTAGCTTGGTGACATGCACCGCCGACTGGTTCAGCCCGCGCGTCGCGAATAGCTCCAGCACGCCTTCGCGCAGCAGATAGATGGAGCACACCTCACTATCCAGCGCTTCGCCGATCAGCTGGACGGTGTTGTTCAGCTTGGCCTGAGCATTGGTGTTGGCGGCCATGACATCGTGCATCCGCCGCAGGATTTCACGCGCCGCGCGCGCGGCATTGCTGGGGGGAGGGACGGCAGAGGTCATTATTGCGACGGAGTATCACGCCTCATGCCCCCGCGCCACAGGGCGGCACAGGAATGGGCGGTTTTTAGCAGTGCACCGCCGCTGTGGGAGGAGGTTAGCGCCTCGGCGTTGTCGGTGCTGGTGCAACAGGTGGCGCGTTGACCGGCCCGGCAGGCGCAGCTGGCCCCGCTGGTGTCACGCCCATCGGCGGCACCGCAGCCGGGATCGGGCGTGGTTGCAGCGCATACCAAGTCGCAAAATCCGCCCGATAGCGGTCATAAGCACCGTAAAAATCGACGAACGGCTGATCAAGCGGGCCGATCTGGGTCGCACCAAAGATCAGGATGTTGGCAGCGGGCTCCACCGCCGCCAGCGCCATGATCTGCGTCGCTCTTTCACAAAATGTATATTTTACAGGAGGTTGAGCAAAGTAATTATACATCCGTGTCGACAATGCGTCGCGTGCCGCGATTCCGTTGGAGCCGTTTCGCCGCCCCTGGTCGGCAATCACCCAACGCTCGGCTGCAGAAATCGCCCGCTGGTTGGTCCGCAGAAACTGGCTGTAATTGGCGACCAGCACCACCTCGTCCGGCCCGCGACAGCTGAGCGCCGCCACGTTGAGCCCGATCCGCAGCTGCCACAGCGCCTGTTCAGGCGACAGATCGACATTGGGCGTCATCCGCCGACCGAGCGCATCAACCGGCGGGATGGTCAGATTGAGCGCCGCGCTGTTCGGCGGCGTTGGCATGCGCATCGGCGCAGGTGCCGGGGCAGGCGCAGGCGCTGGTGGGCGCGGCGGTGCAGGCGGCGGTGGTGGCGGTGCGCACGCCGCAATCGCCACCATCATCGCAGTCGTTCCGGCCAGTGCCAGCCGCTTGCCCATCCCAAATCGCATGTCGTCGCTCCCCGCTCGCGTTCGTCGCCGCGAAC
Organism: Sphingomonas sp.; assembly: GCA_031422035.1. GTDB lineage: Bacteria > Pseudomonadota > Alphaproteobacteria > Sphingomonadales > Sphingomonadaceae > Sphingopyxis. The sequence goes on from JANOPV010000104.1 coordinate 19,444, forward strand.
CTTATAACATTATGTCTATGCCCCGATGCCGGGGTAAACTGCAAATCCTTGTGGTCAACATGCGCTTTCAATGCGCTGAATGACGGTGGTTACCGCTTCAGTGCCACTTCTGCGGCACTCGCCAGCTCGGCGATGATCGCCGCAACCGGCGCTTCGTCGGTCACCATACCCACCGATTGCCCGGCCATCAGCGATCCATTTTCGACATCGCCGTCGATCACGGCGCGGCGCAGCGCCCCTGCCCAATAATGTTCGATCTGTAATTGCGCCGCGCCCATGTCGACCACGCCGTCGTCCAGCAGCTGCGCCACTTCGCGCTGTTTCGCGGTAAACGCCTCGGTCCCCGCATTTTTGAGGGCGCGCACCGGAATCACCGGCAGCCGCGGATCAACCTGCACGCTTGCCACCGCTTCGCGCGCCGATGCCCGCAGAAACGCTTTTTTGAACGCTGGGTGGGCGATGCATTCGGTGGCACAGACGAAGCGTGTGCCCAGCTGCACCCCCGCTGCACCCATGCGCAAATAACTGGCAATCGCCTCACCCCGGCCGATACCGCCGGCGACAAAGATCGGCACGTCACTGGCCAGCGCCGGCAGGATTTCCTGCGCCAGCACGCTGGTGGATACCGGGCCGATATGGCCGCCAGCTTCGGTGCCCTCGATAATCAGCGCATCGACCCCGTGGCGGATCAGCCGTTTGCCCATGATGATGGTCGGCGCAAAGGCGATCAACTTAGCGCCAGTGGCTTTGATTGCCTCGGTCGCGCCAGCGGGGGGCAGGCCGCCCGCCAGCACGATATGGGTCACCCGGTGCGCGCCGCACACCGCGATCAGCTCGGTCAGCTGCGGGTGCATGGTGATCAGGTTGACGCCAAAGGGTCGGCTGGTCAGCAGCTTGGTCGCGGCGATTTCGGTGTCGAGAAGCGCCGGCGTCATCGCCCCGCAGGCAATCACGCCAAAACCGCCCGCATTGCTCATCGCCGACACTAGGTGCCGTTCGCTGATCCACGACATCGCGCCGCACATGATCGCCAGCTCACTGCCGAGCAGCGCGGTGCCGCGCGCCATCGCGCTGGAAAGGTGGGGGTAATGCGCCAATGCGGTGCCTTCTTAGCTATTGGGACGATAGCGTTGCAGAGCAAGGCGGCGGCGGATTGTTTCATGAAACTGGCATTGGGTCAGCGCCATTGCCGGGGTTATGCCCTGAGGGTTGCGCGCTTGAATTGCACAGCCGCGTTCGCGTGCGGCCAGCCACTGCGCCTGATTGGCGGTCAAGGTCGCTCGCTGTGGTGGCGTCAGGCGCCGCAATGTCGCCTGATAGGCAGCATTCAGACTGAGCCCTTGCCGACGTAATTCGGCGCGATTGCACGCCAGGCTGGCGGCGTCGCTGGCGGATGCATCCATACAATCGAGATATGCCGGTGTTATGGCATCGAGAATTGCCGGGCTTACCGGCACCTGTGCATGGCCGCCAAATGGTGCCGAGACTGCAACCGCACATAGAGCAAGTATTTGCATACGAAATGTCATCATTCTGCCTCGTCCCTTCGGTGCTGGATCAACCATGATAGCGACCGAGCCACAGCCGGCGCTGCGTGGTCTGTCTTAGAAAGCAACTGGAATAGATGATGGTGCCTAGCGATCCGCCAGCATCCTCACCCATGGCCATTTGGCATTGGTGCTCCCGCGCGCGCAGCCATGTGCGTTGCGATGCGCGCAGAATATTGGCCTGTTGCCGGGTCAATCGTGCCATCACCCGCTGATAGCTGGCGTTGAGCAGACGATCCTGGAGCGCATGCTCGGTCCCGTCGCAATCCAGCATATTGGCGGTCACGCCGCCGGCCCTGTTCATGCAATTATGATGTGCGGGGGTGAGCGCGTTCTCGACCTCGGCATCGGATTGCGCACTGGCGGGAACGACCGACGCACTGGCGATGGCCAGCGCGGCGATTAACAAAGGTCTATGCAACATCCGCGTCCAATCCATAGGCGGTGTGGAGCACGCGCACCGCCAGCTCGGTATAATCCTCTTCGATCAGGACGCTAACCTTGATTTCGCTGGTTGAGATCGCCTGGATGTTGATGCCGCGTTCAGCCAGCGCCTGAAACATGGTGGCAGCGACCCCGGCATGGCTTTTCATGCCCACGCCGACCACCGAAATCTTGGCGACATTCGCTTCATGGACGATGCGGTTGAAGCCAATGCTGTCCTTTGCCCCTTCGAGGATGTCGAGGCTGCGGGCCAGGTCGGCGGCGGGCACCGTGAACGTCACGTCGGTCTCGCCCTTGTCGCGGCCGACATTCTGGATAATCATGTCGACATTGATCGCGGCGTCGGCCAGCGGGCTGAAAATCGTCGCCACTGCGCCGGGCCGGTCGGGCACGCGGGTCAAGGTGATCTTCGCCTCATTCTTGTCATAAGCGATGCCGGTGATGAGTTGCCGTTCCATATCCTGTTCCTCGATTTCGGCGTCGCTGACGATCATCGTTCCGGGGGTGGGCGCGCCGCCCGGTTCGATAAAGCTGGAGAGTACTTGCACCCGGACGCCCAGCTTCATGGCGAGGCCCACCGAGCGGGTTTGCAGCACTTTTGCACCGACGCTGGCTAATTCCAGCATCTCTTCATAGGTCACAAAATCGAGCTTACGCGCGCGGGCGACGATGCGCGGGTCGGTGGTATAGACCCCGTCCACGTCGGTATAGATGTCGCACCGTTCTGCGCCGATGGCCGCCGCGATGGCCACCGCACTGGTGTCAGATCCGCCGCGGCCCAGCGTTGCCACTCGGCCATCGGCCATCACCCCCTGAAACCCCGGGATGACCGCGACCTGGCCTGCATCGAGCGTCGCGAGCAGCGCATCGGTTTCAACGGTCGCGATCCGCGCTTTAGCATGGAGGTCGTCGGTATGGATTGGCAATTGCCAGCCCAGCCAGCTGCGTGCGGGCACGCCGATCGACTGGAGTGTAAGTGAAAGCAGTCCCGACGTGACTTGTTCACCCGCCGCGACCACCACATCATATTCAGCAGGATCGTATAAGGCATTGGCTTCACGGCAAAAATTGACCAACCGGTCGGTTTCCCCGGCCATGGCGGAGACCACCACCGCAACATGGTTACCTACTTCCACCTCGCGTTTCACTAACGCCGCAACGGCGCGTATTCGCTCCGTCCCGGCCATAGAGGTGCCGCCAAATTTCATCACAATCCGCGCCATATCGCGTGCGTTGCCCCGCCTTGCTGTGCCTAGGAAAATTGGCCGCGCCCTGTTACGAAGCGGCCATGGCAAAGGCAAGCACTGGTCCGGTTGCAGCGGCAACCATTCGTCCGAGCGAGGCGGCACATTTCGGCGCGCTCGCCGCTGACTGGTGGGATCCCACCGGGTCGTCCGCCATGCTGCACCGGCTAAACCCGGCACGGCTGGGCTATATCCGGCTGCAAATCGACGCCCATTGGGGTGGTGATCCGCGCAGCGTGCGGCCCTTGGCTGGACGGCGCGTGCTGGACATTGGCTGCGGTGCAGGGTTGTTAAGCGAGCCCTTGGCGCGGCTGGGCGGCGCGGTGACCGGGGTTGATGCAGCGGCAGAGAATATCGCCGTGGCCAGCACGCACGCCGCCGCCAGCGGCCTTGCCATCACCTATCTGCACGGCGACATCACCGCGCTCGACATCGACCAGTTCGACCTGATTTGCGCGATGGAGGTGATCGAGCATGTCGCTGACCAGCAGGCGTTCCTGAGGGCGCTATCGGCCCGGCTGGCTCCGGGCGGCATCCTCATCCTGTCGACGCCGAACCGCACGCTGGCTTCACGGTTGTTGCTGGTCGGCGCGGCGGAACGGATCGGCATGGTGCCGGCGGGCACGCATGATTGGGACAGTTTCCTGTCGCCAGAGATGCTGACCGAGTTGGCCGAGGCGGCGGGCTTGCGGGTCATCGACACCACCGGGCTATCGCCGGATCTCAAGACGCGGGGCTTTCGTGCAGGCGGACCCATGGCGCTCGATTATCTGGCGACGATGGTGGGGGCCTGATCTCACCTCTCCCGTTTACGCCAGGGGTTTTAAAAATTCACGTCAGCATAGTGCTTGGGCGGTTGCAGCACGCCCATCCGCTCATCAAGCAGCGGGCGGAAACTCGGGCGCGACTTCATCGCCGCATACCAGTCACGCACCAGATCATGCCCGGTCCAGTCGATCCCGCCCAGATAATCAGCGACGGAGATATGGGCTGCGGCGGCAAAGTCGGCCAGCGTCATCGCGGTCCCCGCAATCCAGCTATGGTGGTCGAGCAGCGCGCTCAACATATCCAGATGCGTGTTCGCCGCCTTCATCGCTCCCCGCAGCACACCGGCATCCGGCGACTGACGATAGACCGTGCGCTTCAGCATTTTTTCTAGCAGCAGCGGCGCACCGACATCGGCATAAAATTGTTCGTCAAACCAGGCGACGAGGCGGCGGATTTCGGCGCGGCCGGTGGCACCGCCGGTCATCAGCGGGCGCGCCGCCTCGACCTCCTCGAAATACTCACAGATTGCGCTGCTGTGGGCAAGGGTGACGCCGCTCTCGCTATTACGCATCGCCGGGGTTTGGCCGGTGGGGCTGATGTCGCGATAGCCGGTGCGCTGCTCCCACGGAGACTCCGTCACCAGCGTGTAATTGACGCCCTTTTCCCCCAGCAGCAGGCGGACCTTGCGCGAAAAGGGACAGAGCGGAAACTGGTAGAGGTGCCACATGCGGCCCGCATAGCGCACAGGCGAATCAATTCAAGCGGGTGACGGGTGATCGCGCGCTGTTACGACTGTCCGGCGACGCGAACACCGCCGGACAGCCGCTTTGGTGCGACCCAAAGTTCGTCGAACAAAAGTTCGTGAGGGGGTGTTAGCCCGAGGTCAGGAGTTGTCGGCGTGAACTCGCGTTAACGCGCGCGTGGCCGTGGTCGCGGATCACGCGCTTCGGCCTCGACCTGCGCGGCCATCTGGCTCGCCATGTCGCGCAGCACCGGGGCCATCACCGCCATCTGGCGGGTCAGCACGCTCATCGCCCGCATCATTGTCCGCGACTGCCCCGCCATCCGCGTGGGCATCTCGTCAGCAGCCGGCCCGACCATGTCAGCAACGCGGGCATTGCGCGGCACATCGGCCATGTCCGACTCAGGGTCAATTTCGGCCACCGCTTCGGCGATCCCACCAACCGGCATTGATAGGAGCGCACGGGTCATGACCTGCAAGGCGCGGCTGACACGGTCCTGCGTCGCTTCGTCGCCCAGCACTTCGGCGCCCTCTAATATCCGCTCATCGGCAACCTGCGCCGACGCCGACACAGCGAATAGCGGCAGCGCCGCCGCTGCGACCACGATATGCATAACTCGAAATGCCATTTGACCCGTTCCAATTTCACGTATCGCGGACTGGTCGTCCGGGATGGAGCGTTTAGCAGCGTTATGCTTGCTGGCGGCTGAATAAGCGCGGCGGGTCACGACGGACGGTTCAGGACGCAGGCTTAGCCGTGTTCCCCGGGGGACTGACCGGGCGCGGCGACACCGGGTTGCGGCGCAGATAATCCTGAACAGCCGCGGCCACCGCCGCATTCACTTCCGGCCCGACAAGCGCGTTAAACTCGTTGACCGAGCGCACAGTGACCGCCTCAAGTGCCGGTGCCGCGCGAACGAAGGCTTGCCCATGGGTGCTCCCGCTAAAGCGGGCGAGACCGGCAAGATGCTCGGGCGTCAGAAAATCCATGAAATTGCTCGGCAGGGCCGCCCGCAACGCTTCACGCGTAAACGGTTCGGGCGTCCCGTCGGGCCTGAGGCGCGGCGTTGGCGGCTGCATTGATCGCGCGATGGAGGCAATCAATGCCCGGCCCGATGCCGATCGATAAAAGGCGCTGGTCGCTTGGATCTGCGATAGTGACAAGCGCGCGGCAATAACCTCCGTGCCGCGGGCATGCATCAGGCGCAAAAGATAAGGCATGCATCGACGCACGACCCCGATGCTCGCCTGAAATCCGACGTCGACCAGAGCGGGCTGCTGTTCGAGGATGGTAACGCCGCCGGGTTGGCTCTCAATGCCCTGAATGAAACTGGTCCGGGCATTGCGTTCGACCACGGCGCCGATCAGCATCGCGGGATAATATAGCGTCGCGAGGTCGCGCGCCGCGCGATCAATCGCTGGCGCGTCTGGCCCTAGTGGAGCTAGTGCGTCCAGCGTTTCGCAAGACCGTGCCGCTGGCTGCGCCAGCGCTGGTTGGGCAATCGCGCAGATCGTCAGTCCCGCCAAGATCGTCAGTCGCCGCATGGTCGCCCCCCAGTTCAATGTTTTACCGCATCGCTAGCCAAATCAGCGCCGCCGCGCCTGCGACGATCCTATACCAGGCAAAGGGTGCAAAGCCGATCCGGGTAACAATCGCGACAAAAGCTTTGACGACGGCAATTGCAACCAAGAACGACACGATAAAGCCGATGGCGATCAGCTCCATCTGGTCGCCGGTCAGCTGGTCGCCATGTTTGGCCAGTTGCAGCACAGTTGCACCGGTCAGCGTCGGCACGGCGAGGAAAAAGCTGAACTCCGCCGCCGTCTTGCGGTCGATGCCCATGGCGACGGCGCCCATGATCGTCGCGCCGGACCGGCTGACCCCCGGCACCATGGCCAGGCACTGGACCAGGCCGACGGTGATTGACTGGCGCAGCGTTACGCCCGCAACCCCGTCGCTTGATAATGATGCCGGTTTGGCCAATCGCTCGACGAGCAGAATCGCGACCCCGCCAACGATCAGCATCCATGCGACCAAGTGGGCATTTTCGAGCATCGCCTCAATCTGGTCACCCAGCGCGAGGCCGAGGATCACAGCAGGAAAAAACGCGACCAGCAAATTCCGGGTAAACGCCACCGCCCGTGTTTCCCAGCCGAGCAATCCCGTCGTCACCTCCCAGAAGGTCCGCCAATAGAGGACGATTATGGCCAGGATCGCACCCGGCTGGATCGCGATATTGAACAATGCCCAGCGCTGCGCATCATAGCCGAGCAATTCCGTGGCGAGGATGAGGTGCCCGGTGGATGACACTGGCAGATATTCGGTGATGCCTTCGACAATGCCGAGCAGGATGGCGGTCCAGATCATTGCGGCAGTCATGAGTTGGAGATTCCAGTCATTTGTCAGTAAACCGTGTCACACCAAACCGATTGGAGGTGACAATGGAAGTTGTGAGGCCAAGTCGCCTCCGCCTTCATGTCGGCGCCTTGCCAGCAAAGCGCCCGTGCCGCTGATAGCGGCTGAGCCAGCCTTGCGCGACCGCCTCTAGCGAGGTTGCGATTATGCCAAGCTCGGCGAGGCCAGCGGCACCCTGCGCCACCACATTGTCGCGGCCCAGCATCAGCCATTGGTCGCGCGTAATCGGCGCGCCGGGCAACCAGCCGGTGCTCGTCGCGACGGCGCCCGCGACAATGTCCGGCACATCGATGAACAGCGGGCTGCGCCCGATTTCCTTGGCGATCCATTCCTGCAAAGCGCGCATGCTAATCTGGCGCGGGCCGCCCAGTTCGTATGTCTGGCCAGCGGCGTGCCCGCGCATCGCTAGCGCGGCCACTACCGCATCGGCCACGTTGCCAACGAAAACCGGCTGGAACAAAGTCTGCGGTGCGAACACCGGCATCACCGGCGCCATCGCTATCAATCCGGCAAAGCGGTTGATGAACTGGTCATCGCGGCCAAAGATGATCGACGGGCGCAGGATGGTTGCCGCTGGAAATGCGGCACTGACTGCCGTCTCGCCCGCACCCTTGCTCTGGCCATAGGCCGATGGGCTGGCGGGATCGGCACCGATGGCCGACATATGCACCAACGCTTGAGCGCCGACATCAGTGGCGGCGCGCGCCACCGCACCCGCGCCGTCGGCTTGCACCGCGTGCATATTTGCGAAACTACCCACCAGATTGACGACCGCGTCGGCACCGGCGAGCGCGCGGCTCAGCGTCTCGGGCTCGGTAACATCAGCGGCGACGAACTGTATCTGGCCCAGATTGCCCAGCGCGCGGACAGCGGCGGCGGCGCGCGGCTTGCGCTGGATGATCCGCACCCGGGCGCCAGCCTGCATCAGCGCCTGTGCGGTCGCTCGCCCGACAAAGCCGCCGCCGCCAAGCAGCGCCACGATCTGTCCAGACAAGGCGTCGCGGCGATCTATCGGGGAAGGAACGACGGGGGCAGCGGGCATGGTGCAGAAACCTTTTGAGCCGGGGCATGGTGACGAACGGATCAACCTATCATTCGCTCGCCGCCGCCATGCCGTTCTGCGCGCGACTGTGCAAGTCTGCGGGCAAGTCCGCGGGCAAGCCTCCGGGCAAGTCCGCGGGCAAGCCTGCGCTAGTCCGTCGCCGGGCGAACAATTGCGCCGCCGCTGCTGCTTTCCCGCCTACCGACAATTGACAACCGCCCCACCCCCCCGCTAAGCGCCCGCTTCCTGAAGTGCCCAGATGGCGGAATTGGTAGACGCACTAGCTTCAGGTGCTAGCGCTCGTAAGGGCGTGGAGGTTCGAGTCCTCTTCTGGGCACCATTTCCCTAATCGCTGACGTTCATAAAAGGTTGTAAAGCCCGCAGAAATGCGTTAGTTTTGGCCTCACATTGGACGCTTGCGGTTGCCACTGTTCGCCACCAACCGCAAAATTCTGGGGGCCTTTTTGGGGGCCTTTTGAAACAGGCGGGGGCAAGGCGGGCGGGAGCGACCGGGATGGCTTTGACCGAAATTGCAATTCGCGCAGCCAAGGCTGGCGATAAGGACCGCAAGCTGGCGGACAGCCGGGGGTTGTATTTGCTGATCACACCGACTGGATCGAAGTTGTGGCGGCTGAAATTTCGGACCGATGGCAAAGAGCGCAAGCTGTCGTTGGGCCGCCATCCCGAAATGAGCCTGAAGGATGCCCGGCTGGCATGTGAGGCGGCGCGGTCGATGAAACAGGCGGGGGCCGATCCAGCCATTGCCAAGCGCGAAGAGCGGGCGGCAAGGAAGCTGTCGGCTGGCAACACGTTCGGCGCGATTGCAGAGGAATATATCGCCAAGCTGGAGGCGGAGCAACGCGCGGACGTCACCATCGCTAAAACCCGTTGGCTGCTGGGCAAGCTGTCTCCCTCATTGGGCAAGCGCCCGATCAAAGACATTACGCCGCATGAATTGCTGCTGGTGTTGCGTAAATCGGAGTCGGCCGGGCACCGGGAAACGGCGCGGCGGCTGCGTTCCTTTGCCAGCCGGGTGTTTCGCTATGCTGTGGCGACGGCGCGGGCGTCACATGATCCGGCGCAACCTTTGGCAGGGGCGCTGGTGTCGCCCGTCGCTAAGCATCACCCCGCAATCATTGACCCGGTGCAATTTGGCGAACTGCTCAGGGCGATTGATGCCTATGGCGGTCAGCCTATCACCAAGCTGGCGATGCGCTTTACCTCTATGGTCTATCAGCGTCCGGGCGAAATTCGCCAAGCCGAATGGGCCGAATTTGAGTTGGCCAATGCCGAATGGACCATCCCCGCTGCGCGGATGAAGCAGCGCCAGCCGCACCGGGTGCCCCTCTCCCGGCAAGCGTTGGCAATTTTGCCAGAGGCTGCGCAATTGAGTGGCGACGGGCGCTATGTGTTCCCCAAGCTGGGGTCGCCGCTGAAGCCCATGTGCGAGAATGCTGTCAACGGCGCGCTGC
>JANOPV010000105.1:0-15235 GCA_031422035.1 Sphingomonas sp.
CTTGACCACCTGCTGGCCCGGGGTGATCGAGCGCAGGACATTCTGGCCGACCGCCAATTCGGTGACCTGATCGACGAAACTACGCACCACCGGCAGCGCGACGTCAGCCTCAAGCAACGCGACGCGGACTTCGCGCATGGCCTCACGAACGTCATTTTCGTTAAGCGCACCGCGCCCGCGCAGGCGGCCGAAGACGTCGGCGAGGCGATCGCTCAGACTGTCGAACATCGTCCGTCCCCTTGGGCTGGTGGCAAGAACCGCAGCCTAACGCAAAAAACGCCGGTGGGCGAAACCTCGCCAACCAGCGGTCCGATCCCGAACGAGAGCTGTGTGCTCCGCCCGTCGGCCTAAATTTAAATCCATCACTCTGGATGTCGTCGGCTTTAAGCCAGCAGCGCCGCACATGCAACCCACACCGCACGGTGAGCGCAGCGTTAACCCCAATGGAACCTCCTTTGGTTAAGCCTGTGGATCGAATGTGAGGGACCAATGACCGACGCGATCACCAACCCAGATGCAGAGCCAATTGTGCGGAGTAAGCCGTGGCAGCGCCTGAACCAGCTTAGCGGTTCCCAGCTGCTGATCGGTGGCATTACCTTTGCGGCGGTTATTCTGCTCGTCGGCACCGGGACGAATTCGGTCCGCTCGATCCTCAATTTTGCCAGCGACATGTCGCATTCGCGACCGATTGTGGCGACCAGTCTGATCCTCAACATCGCCCTGATTCTGTTGGGATGGCAGCGTTACCGTGCGCTAGAGCTCGAAGTTGAGCATCGCCGCGATGGCGAGCGCACCGCCCGCGATCTCGCGGAGCTGGATCCGTTGACCGGGCTCTACAACCGCCGCGCCTTTCACGAACGCGCCGCACCATTGCTGGCGACGTGGCATAGTAAGGGCCTGACCGTCGGGGTTATGGTCGTTGATGTCGACTCGTTCAAAAGTCTGAATGACCTGTTCGGCCATGCCGAGGGCGACCTGGTGCTGATGCAGACGGCGCAGCGCATGGCATCAGTCATCCCGCCCGAGCATCTGCTCGCCCGGATTGGCGGCGATGAATTCGCAATCTTGCTGCCGGTTCCCCAGGGTGATTTTGAGACGCTGGACGCCATTGGCGAAGCATTGGTCGAAGCGCTGGGTCAGCCGGTTCAACTGGCCGGCGTTGACGTGCCGATGTCCTGCTCGGTTGGCGGCGCAATTGACTCTGCCGGCCAGCTCGATCTCGCCGTCCTGTTCAAGCGGGCTGATGACGCCATGTATGCCGCCAAGGGCCAAGGCCGGTGCCGCTATTGCGCGTTCACTGGCGAAATGGCCGCAGCCATGGCCGAACGCGAAGCGCTGGAAAAGCAGCTGCGCGTCGCGCTGCTATCTGGCCAACTTTATCCGGTTTACGAGCCTTTGGTTGATCTCAAGAGCGGGGTTGCCCATGGCTATGAAATGCTGGCGCGCTGGCATTGCCCTGAGCGCGGTGAAGTGCCGCCGCTGGTGTTCATTCCGTTGGCCGAAGAGGCTGGCCTGATCGGCGCGCTGACCGAACAATTGATGCAGCGGGCGATGCACGATGCCCTTGAATGGCCTGCGCATGTCATGCTGTCCGTCAACATCTCACCAGTGCAGCTGCGCGATCCATGGTTTGCGCAGAAAATTCTGAAAACACTGATGGAAACCGGCTTTCCCGGGGCTCGCCTGACGATTGAAATCACCGAAAGCGCGTTGGTCGATAATATCGAGATGGTCCGCGCGACCTTTATCAGCCTCCGCAATCAAGGCGTGCGGATCGCACTTGATGATTTCGGCACCGGCTATTCCTCGATCGCCCGCTTGCGTGAACTGCCGTTCGACAGCGTCAAGATCGACCGTGACTATGTGTCGAAACTGACCGGCGGTGACGGGCAGGCATCGCTCGCCAGTGCCGTCCTCCAGCTCAGCCATTCGCTGGGTCTGCCAGTGGTCGCCGAGGGCGTTGAGGATGAGGCAGTCGCCGCCGAACTCAGCCGCCTCGATTGCGCCTCGGCCCAAGGGCGGCTTTACGGCCAGTCGATGACCGGGCCCGAAGTGCGGGCGCTGTATCTGACCGACGGCGACCAGAGCGCAGCCACCGCCTGATTGCCGAACCGGCTCTAGTGGACAGCCGCTCGGCCGCACCTTACATGCCCCGATCATGGGCAGTTTCCGCAAAATGCATGGGCTCGGCAACGACTTCGTCATCATCGACGCGCGGGCTGAGCCGGTTGCCCTGTCCTCCGCCCGCGCCCGCGCCATAGCGGACCGGCGAGAGGGCATTGGCTGCGACCAAGTGATCCTGATCGAAGCCTCCACCGTCGCCGACGCGCGGATGCGGATTTTCAATGCCGATGGCTCAGAAGTCGAAGCGTGCGGCAATGCCAGCCGCGCCGTCGCGCTGTTGCTGGGCGGCGAACGGCGACTGGAAACGAGCGGCGGCATCATTGTGCTGCGCGCGGACGACGCCGACAGCGCGACTGTCGATATGGGCGTGCCGACCAGCGATTGGGCGGCGATCCCGCTCAGCTACGCGATGGACAGCGCACATTTGCCGGTCGGGTGGGAGGATTTGAACGATCCCGCTGCGATCAATTTCGGCAATCCGCATATCGTGTTTTTTGTAGAGGACTGCGACGCGGTCGATCTCGAACGGCTCGGTCCGATCATCGAGAATGACCCGCTATTCCCCGACCGCGTGAATGTGAACATCGCGACGATTACCGGCGCGGCATCGCTGCGGCTGCGGGTGTGGGAACGCGGCGTTGGGCTGACCCGCGCGTGCGGCACCGGCGCGTGCGCGACGGCAGCCGTGGCGCTGAACCGGCGGCTGGTCAGTGGGCCGGTGGCGGTTGCCTTGCCGGGCGGGCAACTGACGATCACCCGCCGCGAAGACGGCCATATCCTGATGTCAGGCCCCGCGACCGAGGTGTTCGTTGGCGAAACGGATTGGGACCAGTTCGGATGAGCTGTCGTGATACGGCACCGCTCGCCAAACTGCCGCTTGCGCCAAACGATGGTGACGGCGATAGCGCGGGCAATAGTCCATCCGTCCGAAAGTTCGCATGACCGACATCGCCCCCGCATCCTGGTCCGACCGCCTATTTGGCGGTCTGAAGCGCACGTCGGAGCGGCTGGGCGACAATCTTGGCGGGCTGTTTGGCGGCGGCAAGCTGGACGGCGAGACGCTCGATAGGATCGAGGATGCGCTGATCGTTTCCGACCTCGGCCCGGCCATGGCTTCGCGCATCCGCGGCAAGCTGGCGTCCGGGCGCTATGAAAGCGGGCTGGATGAAGCCGCGTTGCGCGGGATGATCGCTGACGAAATCGAGGCGGTGCTGGCGCCGGTGGCCAAGGAAATCCAGATCATCGCCTTTCCCCGGCCGCAGGTTATCCTGGTCGTCGGGGTCAACGGATCGGGCAAGACCACCACCATCGCCAAACTCGCGCACCTGTTTCAGGAACAGGATTATGCGGTGATGCTGGCGGCGGGCGACACATTCCGTGCGGCGGCAATCGAACAACTCAGTATCTGGGCCGAGCGATTGGGCGTGCCGATCATCACCGGACCCGAGGGCGGGGACGCGGCGGGGCTGGTGTTCGATGCGGTCAAACAGGCGACGGCAATTGGCACCGACGTGCTGATCGTTGACACCGCTGGGCGGCTGCACAACCGGCGTGAGCTGATGGACGAGCTGTCCAAAATCCGCCGGGTGTTGGGCCGCCTGAATGTCGAGGCCCCGCATGACATCGTGCTGGTGCTCGACGCGACCACCGGACAAAATGCGCTGACCCAGATCGCCACATTCCGCGAGCTGGCCGGGATTACCGGGATCGTCATGACCAAGCTCGACGGCACCGCACTCGGCGGGGTGCTGGTCGCGGCGGCGGAGCAATTTGGCCTGCCGATCCACGCCATTGGTATCGGCGAGACGATTGACGATTTGCGTCCCTTTAACGCGCGGCAATTGGCCGACGCGATTGCCGGACGGATGACATGAGCGAAGATCTGAAATGAGCGAAGAATTGCCCGATACTCCCGCCGCCGTCATGGCCGACAAGCCCAGCCACCCAGCATGGCTCCCCTTCGCCATCGACTTCGGGCCGCTGCTGCTGTTTTTCCTGACCTTTCGTTTTACCAAAGGCGATGGCGCATTTGGGGCAACGACCGGCGCGGTCAAAGGCACCATGGTGTTCATGGTCGCCATCCTGATCGCGGTTGCCGTGTCGCAGTGGAAGCTGAAAAAAGTGTCGCCGATGCTGTGGCTGTCGGCAATCCTCGTGCTCGGCTTTGGCGGGCTGACCATCTGGCTCAATGATCCGCTGTTTATCCAGATCAAGCCGACAATCATTTATACCGGTTTTGCCGTGATGCTGCTCGGCGGCTGGTGGCGCGGGCGACCGTTGCTCAAATATCTGTTGCAGGCAGCTTATGATGGACTGAGCGATGCAGGCTGGCTGTTGCTGTCGCGCAATTGGGGCCTGTTCTTTGCCGCGATGGCGGTAGGAAATGAGGCTCTGCGCTATTTCCTGACGTTCGACACGTGGCTGACGGTCAAGGTCTGGGGGGTGACGGTGGTGTCTCTCATATTTGCGATGAGCCAATTGCCACTCATGCTGCGTCACGGCCTCGACCTTGGAATCGAGGCCGACGAAAGCAAGTAAGCTATCGCTTCTGGTCAGCCCGACTGGCACCTTTGCCATCCAGATTTTGCGCGACAAAAGCCCAGTCTATTGCCTCATTTAACAGCGTTTTCAAATATTTGGGCCGCTCGTTGCGATAGTCTATATAATAGGCATGTTCCCACACATCGAGTGTCAATAGCGGCTGGACGTTGTGAACGACTGGCGTGTCAGCATCATGGTAGGATGTCACTTTCAGAGCATTACCGTCCTGCACAAGCCAGGCCCAGCCGCTGCCAAAATGGCCGACACCTTCGGCAATCATGGCGTCGATCAGCGCGTCGTGCGAACCGAAACTATCGTCGATCCGCCGCGCTAGAGCGGCGTCAGGCTTCGCGCTGTCCGGCGTTAGGCACTGCCAGAAAAAGCTGTGGTTCCAGATTTGCGCCGTGTTGTTGAACAACGGCTTGTCCTTGCCCTTGCCGCTCTGGATCACGCCGACGAGCGAGTTGGGTGCATCGTCCGCGTCCGCCAACAGCGTATTGGCCTTGTCGACATACGCCTTGTGATGCTTGCCATGGTGATAGGAAAAGCTCTCTTTTGACAGCAGGTCGCCGAACGCATCGTCGGCATAGGGCAAAGTTGGCAGGCTGAATGGCATAAGGGAGAACTCCGGCAGGCTGGGAAGGCTTACCCTTATAACCAATACACTGCGCTTTGGTTGCGTCCCATACCGTCTTTCGGCACCCTTTCGGCTCCCGGCAGCCGCCGCTTGCCCAGCCCCCGCCCTGCTGCCATAAAGCGCCGGAAATCGCGGGTGCCAACGGAACTGCTCCAGCGATAAACAGGGGGCTCAAAATGGCGAAATTCTTTAGCAATCTTCATGCGGTGCTAGCAGTCGGCTTTCTCGCCGCCGTCGCACTTATTGTCAGCATCGCGCCCAATGGCGATCTCGAACAACAGACGATCCGTTGGCTGCACACCTTTTTCGGGATCGTCTGGATTGGTTTACTCTATTATTTCAATTTCGTCCAAATCCCGACAATGCCCACGGTGCCGGCCGAACTGAAGCCTGGGATCACCAAATATATCGCGCCCAAGGCGTTGTTTTTCTTTCGTTGGGGCGCGGCTCTGACAGTGCTGCTAGGCCTGATCATCGCGTGGCGTGCAAACTATCTGGTCGCGGCGCTGTCGCTGCAAGGTACCGGCGGCGTTCTGCTGATCGGTATCGGTATGTGGCTGGCGCTCATCATGGCGTTCAACGTGTGGTTCATGATTTGGCCAGCCCAGCAAAAAGCACTTGGTCTGGTGGCAGCAGATGATGCCACCAAGGCTGCTGCGGGCACGCGGGCGATGATTTTCTCCCGCCTTAATAGCCTGCTGTCGATCCCGATGCTCTATACGATGATCAGCGCCAATCTGGGATAAGGCTGGCGGCGACCAACGGCTATGAGAGGGGCGTTGCCAGTCGGCAGCGCTCCTTTTCAATTCAGCCCGTGCTTTTTCAGCGCGTGACGCAGCTGGTCATAGCTCAGCCCGAGTGAATCCGCCGTCGCCTTTTGGTTGAACCGGTGGCGTTCGAGTGCGGCTTGCAACAGCTGCCGTTCATAGCCATCAACGGCGAGCCGCAGATCGGCAACTGGTCCGGTCGGCGCGGAGGTGGCGGGCACTATGTCACCAGTCTCTGACGGAGATAGCGCAGGTGATCGCGGTGCAGGTGACGGCGGTTGCCAATCGCTGGCGAACGGATCGAACACCAGCGCATCGATTTTTTTGTCGGGGTCTGGCCACCGGTAGACCGCGCGTTCCACGACGTTGCGCAATTCGCGGACATTGCCGGGCCAGTCATGCGCGTCGAGCAGCGCCGCCGCCCGCTCCGTCCAGCCGGGCCAAGTGCGCCAGCCCAGTTCTGCCGCCATCCGGCTGGCGAAATAATCGGCGAGCACCAGCACATCGCCCTCTCGCACGCGCAGCGGCGGCAGGGTGATAACCTCGAACGACAGCCGGTCGAGCAGATCGGCACGAAAGCGGTCTTGCTCGACCAGCGCCGGCAGATGTTCGTTGGTCGCCCCGACAATCCGGACATCGACGCGCACCGGCTTGGACGCACCGATCCGGGTCACTTCGCCATATTCCACGGCGCGGAGCAAGCGCTCCTGCGCGGCCATCGACAGGGTGGCAAGTTCGTCGAGAAACAACGTGCCGCCATCCGCCTCCTCAAACCGGCCGGGACGCGCCTTCATCGCGCCGGTGAACGCGCCCGCCTCATGCCCGAACAGCTCGGCTTCGATCAGCGTTTCAGGCAGAGCGGCGCAGTTCATGATGACCAGCGTGCGGTCCCAGCGATTGCTGTGACGGTGGAGGCGTTCAGCGATCAATTCCTTGCCAGTGCCGCGTTCGCCAACGATCAGCACTGGGCGGTCGAGCACCGCCGCCTGGGTCGCGCGTTCGACGCTGTCGAGGAAGACTGAGGATTGACCGACGAAGCGGCTTTCGCGTTGCATCCCGTTATGTGGCAAATTTCACCATCTATTAGCAAGTGAAAATCGTCAGAAAGCGCATTGCACTGTGAACTTCGGCAGATTTCGGCGCGTTTCCGAAAATTGGCACGCCTTCTGCAATACAGGTGTCATGACTGATCGCATTCTTGAGGACATGGCCCATGACACGCAGACCCCTGCTTCCACCCTCGATGATGGCGATGCTGGCATCGGCGCTGTTGACGCCGCTGATCCTCAACCTGAGCCCGACTGCGGGCTCCTCTCTTCCCATTCCGATGGCCGCAACTGCGGCAGTCGGGATCTCCGCAGGTTAGCTGACACCTCAGCTGACCCCTTGTGCGGCGCCGGGGCACTTATTCCCTTGCCCCCAGCCCCGGCGTCGCACATTTTTAATCCCCGGGGTGCCTATGCACCCCACCCAGGAGCATCCTTGATGGGCATATTTTCCCGAACCCGCGACATCATCGCCGCCAACATGGCCGAATTGCTCGACAAGTCGGAAGACCCGGCGAAGATGATCCGCATGATCATTTTCGAGATGGACGAAACGCTGGTGGAGGTTCGCGCCTCTGCTGCGCGGACCATCGCCGATCAAAAGGAAATGCGCCGCCACATCATGAAGCTGGAAGCGTTGCAGGAAAGCTGGAACGAAAAGGCCGAACTGGCCCTGTCCAAGGACCGCGAAGACCTGGCCAAGGCGGCCTTGGTCGAGCGCAAAAAGGCGTCGGACATGGTCGAGCGGATGACCCAGGAAATGACCGTGCTCGATGATGCGCTGCGCGGTTATGAAGGCGACATCAGTAAGCTGCAGGCCAAGCTGCGTGAGGCGCGGACCCGGCAGAATGCGATTTCGACGCGGCTCGAGTCAGCCGAAAACAAATATCGTCTGCGGGAGTTGATTGGCGGCGAACGCACCGCCGATGCCTTCTCCCGCTTTGATGAGCTGGAACGACGGGTCGACATGGCCGAGGGCCGCGCCGATGCGATGGCGATGGGCACTGCCCCGCGCACGCTGGAGGACGAAATCGACGAACTGCGCGGTGCCGACTCCATCGATGCTGAACTGGCCGCCATGAAGGCGCGCCTGAAGAAGGAGGGCTGAAGCCATGGACGAGATTTTCATTCCGATCTTTGTCGTCGGCATCCTGTTCATCGGGCTACCGTGGTTGATCCTGCATTACACCACCAAATGGCGCAGCGCCGCGACGCTGACCAATGAGGACGAAAACCTGCTCGACGAGCTGTATGACACCGCGCGGCGGTTGGAAGATCGGCTGCACACCATCGAGCGCATCGTTGCCGCCGATAATCCCGACTGGCGCCCCGCCGTGCGCGCCGACGATGATTATCCCCGTATCGAAAATCGCACCGACAGGAGCAACTGAGATGACCGCTCGCCGCACGAAATTCTATCTCGATAAACAGCATGCAAAATGGGGCGGCGTATGTGCCGGCATCGCGGACTATACCGGGATCGACGTCATCTGGGTCCGTATCGGGGCCGTGGTGTTCACCCTGATGGGTGGTTTTCCCTGGACGCTGATCGCCTATTGGATGGCGCAGTGGATGGCTCCGGCAAAGCCCGTTGGCCTGTATGACAGCCCCGAAGATGCCAAGTTCTGGCAAAAGGTGCGCGCCAATCCGGCCAACACCACCCGCGATGTCCGCGCGAAGTTCCGCGATATTGATCGCCGCCTGGCCGATATGGAACTCTTTTACACCAGCCGTAACACGCGGCTTGCCGATGAGATTGAAGCGCTGCGCTAAGCCGCTTCTGACAGGAGAAAGATTATGGAATTTGGTGACTCAGGCTTCATCGCCGCCATCATCGCCGTCTGCACCGCAGGCTGGCTGATCAACAACTGGATCCGTGCCAAGCACGGCTATGCCCTGGAAAATGAGTGGGGCGGCACGACCGAACATCCCGCGATCCCGGGCGAACGCCAGCTAGCCCTGCTCAGCACCGAGAATGCCGAGCTGAAAGGCAAGATCGTGCGCATCGAGGAGCGCGTCGCCGTGCTGGAGCGGATCGCCACCGACAAAGGCGTGCGGCTCGCCGACGAAATCGACGCCCTGCGCTAAAACCTCACCCTCACCTAATTTGAGAGAAGTCCCCATGAGCCCATTTCTGATCCCGATTTTCGGCATGATGATCCCGATCACCGCGCTTCTCCTCGTCGGCTTTAAAAACTGGCTCAAATTTAAGGAAAAGCAGATCGAAGCGATGAGTTCGCTGACTGCCGAAAAGTCCGCGCAATATGCCGCGCAGACCGAACGGCTGGAGGAACGGGTGCGCGTGCTCGAACGCATATTGACCGACCGCGGTGTCACCGTGGCCGCCGAAATCGAAGCACTGCGCGACGTTGAACCGCAGCGGCTCCCGCAAAACTGATCTGCTAAGTCGGAGGACTAGTGCCATGACCGATCTGTCAATTTCTCTCCTCTCCGGTGCCCTGGGGATGATGGCGCTGACCATTGTCAGCCTGGTGACGCTGCGTGGCTGGGGACAATGGCTCGCTCTACGCCGCGTGGAGATTGAGGCGTGCGGCAACACCGGTGACAGTCGCCCGGCGGACTCGACCGCGGCGACTGGCAGCCGGATCGAGATGGCTGACCTGCGCGAAAGGGTGCGTAAACTCGAAGCGATTGCCGCCGGCGTCGATCTGTGAGCGGCGCGCGGCAGGAAGCGACCAAGGCCGGCATTGGTCTGGGCAGTGCGATCGCGGTCGCCATTTCGTGGAGCTTACACCAGTCGATCCTCTGGGCCATCGTCCATGGCTTTCTCGGCTGGTTCTATATTGTCTACTTTGCCCTAACCCGGGAGCCTTGAAGGGCTTACGGACTAGCCCGGCCGCTGCTAGGGCGCGGTGATGCGTGATCTTGCTGACATTGCCGAAGAATATGATTTCCTGGATGCTGATGACCGCTATCGGTTGTTGATTGAGCTGGGTCGGTCTCTCGAACCCATGCCCGACGCGCTCAAGACCGATGCGACGCTGGTACGCGGCTGTTCGGCTAGCGTATGGGTATACCCAACCATGCAATCGGATGGGGCGCTCCATTTTCTGGCCGACAGCAACGCCGCGATCACCAAGGGCATAATCGCCCTCGTCCTGACGACAGTTCAGGATCAACCGCCGGCAGATGTCGCGCAAGCCGATATTGCGGCACAACTCGCGCCGTTTGACCTGTCAAAACAGCTGTCGTCCAACCGGACCCAGGGCATCCCGAACATGATCGCGCTGATCCATCAAACCGCCGCGCGCTACGCCGCTGCTTAACGCGCCGCTGGTTTCCAGGTTCGGCGCTCATCTGACGACCGCAAAATATCATAGGCGGCCTGGCCAGCAGCAAACCGCTTAGCAGCGACTGCATCGCCGGGTTTCACATCGGGATGGGTTTCCTTGGCCAGCGCTCGCCATGCCTTTTTGACGTCTTCCATGTTGGTATCCGGCGGCAGGTCGAACAGGTCGAGCGCACGCATCTCGTCTCCCGAACGCCCCTCATCGCCGCGATCCGCCCAGGTCTGATGCTTGGACGTCGTGTAGCCCGCGGCGTCCGCGCGCTCACGCGCTTCGCGCTCGGCTGCTTCCTCCGCCGACAGCCCCTCAAAATAATCCCAGCCGCGGTTATATTCTGCCGCATGCTCCATGCAGAACATCCAGCGGTCGGGGCTGTTGGGGGATTTGGGAGCTGGGCAATTGCCCGCATTGGTGCACCCGTGGCGGTCGCACAATTTGACCGTCACGGCATCACGCGACGATTCATACGCCCGCCAGCGAGGAAAACCCCAATCCATATTTCGTGTCGAACGCGTCATAAGCCCCGATAGTCAAAGCAGCGGTATCCGCCAAAGAAAAACGCCAGAGGGCCTGTAAGCCGGGTTCTGTCCACCGCCACACCTCTTTTTAGGAGGCTGCGGATGGGCGACCATTCCTCTACGCCTGCCATTGCTGACAGGCTCTAGCAACCAACCCGGACGACCAGGCGGCAATCGCGCCCTGTTACGACTTACGCCGCAACGCGCCGTCCCTATTCGGTCTTGCTCCCGGTGGGGTTTGCCCTGCCACGACTGTTACCAGCCGCGCGGTGCGCTCTTACCGCACCCTTTCACCCTTGCCCGCCCGACCGAGGCCGGACGTCGGCGGTCTACTCTCTGTGGCACTGTCCCTTGACCGGGGATCACTCCCCTGCCCGCCGGGCGTTACCCGGCACCGCGATTGTCTGGAGCCCGGACTTTCCTCCCGCAGCGCCTTACGACGCTACCGGCGGCCGCCCGGCCCTCTGGCTCAGCGCCATTACGCGCTAAGTCGCAGCGGGGCAATGGCGGCGCTAATCGCCCTGCGGTTGAGGGAGCAGCAGGCCGAGCAGGATGGCGCGGCATTCGCCATCGATAGTCCCATCGATCAATTCTGGGCGGAAGCGTCGCTGAAAGGCGACGGTGGCGGCGAGCGGGTCGGCGACTTCATAGCCGAAGCGCTCCAGCGCCAGCAGAAACCCGGCATCGGACCATAAGGGATCAGTAAGATTGCGCGTTGGTCGCGGCAGCGCGAGGCGCAGCCTAGCGAACTGTCCCCAAGGAAATAGCTCACCCGGGTCCTGCTTGCGCGCCGGGGCAATGTCCGAATGGCCGACAATATTGCCGCGGGTGACCCCGTAACGCTGCTTGATCGAATGGACGAGGCGGATGACGCTGCTAATCTGTTCGTCGGGGAATGGGCGGTACCCGAATTCATGGCCCGGGTTGACGATCTCGATCCCGATGCTGGCGGAATTGATGTCGCGCACCCCGCGCCACCAGCTGCGTCCGGCATGCCAGGCGCGCTTATCCTCTGGCACCATCTGCGTGACCACGCCGTCTTCAGCGACGACATAATGCGCCGACACCCGCGATTCCGGGTTGGCGAGCCAGTCGATCGCGGAGGCTCCGTCGCGCATCCCAGTATAGTGCAGGACGATCATCGACACCGGCGCACCGCGCTCGTCGATATTGGGCGACCAGCGGGTGATCAGCGGCGGCATGCCCGGGTCGGTTGCGCTAGGGTCGGTCACTGGGCCAGCTATGCCTCCTGCGCTTTGAGCAGCGCGCCGACGACGATTTCTCCGGCTGCTGGCAAGGACAGCATGACATCGCCGCCACCCTGACGGGCGATCCGGCGCGCCAAGGCGATCGGGATGGTCTTGGGCGTTACCGGATCGGTCGTGTCGATGACGAAAGCGCCGCGTGTGGCATCATCAAGGACGACACGGTCGCCAGCGCCGCGCAGCGCGAGTTCGAGCATATCGCCGCGCCGTTCCACCGCCATGTCAATCCGTCCGCCACGCACCAATGAGTCCACGACGATCATCGCGAGCGAGAGGAGGACACGGCCCGCGCCCTTGTCCACCGGCGTTTCCGCACCGACCCAGTTGACCGCGACAGTGCGGGTTTCTGGGACTAGTCCGGCGACCGCCTCCCGGATGTCGGCAACGGCCAAAGTGTCGCCGTAACCACCCGACGATCCGAACGCCAAGCGGAAGAATTTCAGCCGGTTGATCGCGGCAGTGGCGCTAGATTCGAGCAGCTCAACATAGCGTTCCCGCATTTCAGGATCGCTGTCATCGCGGATCAGTTCGATGCCGTTGCCAAATGACCCGACCGGGCTGAGCAGATCATGGCACAGCCGCGAGCAGAGCAGGCTGGCAAAGTCGATGGTCTCGTCGGTCATATGCGCCTGTTCTTGTTGTTCGGAACCCGCTTACCGGTCCGGGTTGGCGACTGGCAAGGGGGTGTCGGTGTCGAGGACGCGCAATTGCGCCAAATCAAATGCTTGGTGGATGTAGCCAGACGTTTTTTCAATCCAGAGATTAAAGCCTAACACACTGATTATAAGCCATAAATAGCCAATATGCTGTGATGCAGCGGCGTCCACTTCAGACGGCACCGTGCTGCCGTTCGGGTGGAAGTGATAATGGCCGAGTAGCGCTGGCCCGCCGTCACGTGCGGCGCGGTGGGCAGCAATGAGCACCGCCGGGTCAATCTCAAACTGCGAGGCTGGATGCGGGGCCACATTAGCTGCCGGGATATGGCCCGTGATCACGCCATCGCCGCCCAGCAACAGCCCGCACCGTTCATGTCGCGGATCGGCGCGGGCATCGGCCAATATGGTATCGAGCAGCGCCCTTGATATGATGATCGCCATCCCCACATCCTAGTCCATGACTGAGGGGGGATCCAATGTCGAAGTGCCGCTGGGCATCGCGCAGGTCGGTTTGCGGCTTGATCGCGCGATAGCTGATGTGGTGCCCAGCCTGTCGCGCGAGCGGATCAAGGCCCTGATCGCAGGCGGCGCGCTGCGCAATGCGGCGGGCCAGCCAATCCAGCCGGCAGGATCGGGCAAAGTCGATGCGCCGCAGATGCTGCACCTGATTATCCCAGAACCAGTGCCTGATCGCGCGTTGGCACAGGCGCTGCCTTTGGTCGTCGCGTATGAGGATGACGACGTGATTGTCATCGACAAGCCGGCTGGGATGGTCGTCCACCCAGCGGCGGGCAATGCCGATGGCACGCTGGTCAACGCGCTGCTCCACCATTGCGCGGGGCAGCTGTCGGGCATTGGCGGGGTCGCCCGGCCGGGCATCGTCCACCGGATCGACAAGGATACCAGCGGGCTGCTCATCGCCGCCAAAAATGACCAGGCGCATGTCGGCCTCGCCAAACAATTTGCTGACCACAGTATCGCGCGCGAATATCTCGCAATTGTTTCCGGACGGCCAATGCCGACCAAAGGCACGATCGACGCCGCCATGGGCCGATCCAACAGCGACCGGAAAAAAATGGCGGTGGTCGATTCGGATCGCGGTAAACGCGCGGTGACGCATTATGCCATGGTCGAGGCGCTGCCCGACGCCACCCTGGTGCGTTGTCGGCTCGAAACCGGGCGGACGCATCAGGTGCGGGTGCATCTGACCCATATCGGCCACCCGCTGCTCGGCGACCCAGTTTATGGCCGACCGCGCAAAGGCAACGGTGCGGCGCTGGCGAAGCTGGGTTTTAAGCGACAGGCGTTGCACGCGGCACATCTGGGCTTTATTCACCCCATCAGCGGTAACGAACTGGCATTTACGAGCGAATTACCAGTTGATATGTTGGAACTCTTAAGCGAATTACGCGTAAAGGTTGCATAGAGAAACCAATCGCCCACTCTTCCAGGGAAAGCATGACGATTATGGCCAAAGGTAGCAACGTTCCGGCAACTCTGCCCGCCCTCGGCGGCGAAGCGAGCCTGAACCGTTATCTCTCGGAAATCCGCAAATTTCCGCTGCTAACCCCCGAGCAGGAATATATGCTGGCAAAACGCTATCAGGAACATCAGGACCCTGAGGCGGCGGCGAAGCTGGTTACGTCGCATCTGCGGCTCGTGGCGAAAATCGCCATGGGCTATCGCGGTTACGGCCTGCCGGTCAGCGAGCTGATTTCCGAAGGCAATATCGGCCTGATGCAGGGGGTGAAGAAATTCGACCCCGAACGCGGTTTCCGCCTCGCCACCTATGCGATGTGGTGGATCCGTGCGTCGATGCAGGAGTTCATCCTGCGCAGCTGGAGCCTGGTTAAAATCGGCACCACCGCAGCGCAGAAAAAGCTGTTTTTCAACCTGCGCCGGATGAAGAATAATCTGGAGGCGTTTGAGGACGGCGATCTGAAGCCGGAGCATCTGCACAAAATCGCCACCGACCTTGGCGTCAGCGAAGAAGACGTCATCAACATGAACCGGCGGATGGCGATGGGCGGCGACACCTCGCTCAACGTCACCCTCTATGACGATGGCGAAGGCCAGTGGCAGGACACGCTCGAGGATGATGGGCCGTTGCAGGATGAGCGCGTTGCCGACGCACAGGAACGCGATGTCCGCCACGCGCTGCTCGGCGAAGCGATGGGTTCACTGAACGACCGGGAACGCGACATCCTGACGCGCCGCCGCTTGATCGAAGAACCGGAAACGCTGGAGCAGCTGAGCCAGGTTTATGCGGTCAGCCGCGAACGCGTGCGCCAGATTGAGGTGCGCGCGTTTGAAAAGCTGCAAAAGGCGATGCTGCGGATTGCGGGTGAGCGGCGGCTGCTGGCGGCTTGACGC
>JANOPV010000106.1:0-11026 GCA_031422035.1 Sphingomonas sp.
TGGACAGCGTGGTGCCTGCCACCACCGCGATCACCATCCGCCATCTGCTGACCCACACCGCCGGGCTGGGCTATGGCATCATCCAGACCGGCCCGATCAAGGCGGCCTATGATGCAGCGGGCATCGCGCCGGGCGTCGTCAGCCGGATGGATTTCCCCGGCATCACCCGCGCCACTCCCGCGCCGTCGCTGGCAATTTTTGCCGACCGGCTGGCGGCGCTGCCGCTGGTGTATCAACCTGGCACCCGTTGGAGCTACTCGGTGTCGCTCGATCTCCTCGGCCGGATCATCGAAGTGGTCTCGGGCATGCCGTTCGATGCCTATCTGCAAGCCCGCCTGTTCGGCCCGCTCGGCATGTCCAGCACCGCGTTCCGGGTTGCGGCGGCTAATGTGCCGCGTTTTGTCAGCAATTATGCGCCCACCGGTGGCATGCTGTTCCCCATCGATCCCGGTCCCAGCTCAATCTATCTCGACGCCCCGGCCTTTCCGTTCGGCGGGGCCGGGCTGGTCACCTCGGCGCGCGATTATGACAAATTTCTGCACGCGCTGATGAACGAAGGGATGCTGGGCCGCACCCGGATATTGAGCCGCGCCACTGCCCGCCTCGCCATGTCGAACCTCTTGCCAGCGGGCACCAGCACCGCCGGCACCTTTGCCGCTGGCCAGGGATTCGGGGCGGGCGGGCGCGTCAGCCTGCCGACCTCGCCAGAGGGCGCGGGCGTTTTCGGCTGGGGCGGCGCTGCGGGCACGGTCGCCTTTGTCGATTCGCGCCGCCAGATCCGCTTTGGCGGTTATGCCCAATATATGCCGTCATCGGCCTATGATTTTCAGAACCGCCTGCCGCAGGTGCTGTTGGCAGATATTGGCCGATAGGACGCGGCACAATGAATGAGCTGCCGCTGCCTGGCTTTTGCGGGGCCACCATCGACCGTGCCGATCATGTCCGCTCGTCACCTGAGGCGCTGGCGGATGCCCGCGGCGCGCTCTCGGCGCGATTGTTGCGCCTGTCCGGCATCGATCCTGAATTGGATGATGCGGGCGGACTCGGCTGGGGCTCGATGGCGGAGGCCGCTTCCGACGCCGAATTGCTGTTCCTCGGCTTTGTCGATGGCAAACCGCGCTGGGCCGCTTTGCCGCCCCCCACCGCCCGCATCGACGCCCGGTCACGCACGGTCTGGGCGGTGCTCGGTTTTCTCGATGCGGCGGACATGGCGCTTTATGGCGGCGCGCGCAGCCTGATCGACTGGCATCACCGCCACCGCTTTTGCACCACCTGCGGCGGCACCACCGTCATTGCCAAGGGCGGGTGGCAGCGCGATTGCACCGGCTGCGCCGCGGCGCATTTTCCGCGCACCGATCCCGTTGTCATCATGCTGCCCAGCCATGATGACGCGGTGCTCGTCGCCCGGCAGGCGGGCTGGCCAGAGGGCCGCTATTCGGCGCTGGCCGGCTTTATCGAACCGGGCGAATCGCTCGAGGGCGCGGTCCGCCGCGAAGTGTTTGAGGAGGCCGGGCTGACCTGCGCCGCTGTCCGCTATATCGCCAGCCAACCCTGGCCATTCCCATCGCAGCTGATGATCGCCTGTATCGCCGACGCTGATGGCCGCGACATTGTTCTCGACACTACCGAACTCAGCGCCGCCATGTGGGTCGATCGCGACCAGGTCCGCGCCGCGCTGGCCGGGGACGCCGCCGCCCCCTTTATCGCGCCGCCACCTTATGCCATCGCGCACACGCTGCTGGCGCACTGGGTGCAAAGCTAACTACTATCCTCTCCCTCTAGGGGAGAGGATAGTGAAGGTTGGCGTGCAACGCCTACCGCAACTTGGAGAGGGCCTGTCCCCCAGCGCTTGCTCTAAGGGAGACAAAAACGACTCCCCTCTCCCTGCTCGCCAGCGCCAGCCTACAAAATCCCCAGCCCGCTCAACGTGGCATGCAGATGCGCGGGCAACTCAGCCAGATCAGTATCACCGCTACTCAAATCAGGCGGGGCGGCGCTGCCATCCAGATAGCGCCAGCCCTGATGCGCGCGGCGCGGATAGGGGCGCACGGGGATCACCCGGGCTTCGATGGCGATGTCGGTTTTGCCGTCCTCGCGCTTTTCAAAGGCGATGATCGGACTGCGGCCGACGATTCGGTGGGCGATGATCCAATACAGCGATCCGCCTACGCTGTCGCCCTGCTGCGCCTCGCTAACGATTTCGGTGTCGCGTTTTGGGCGGTAACGGGTGGTCAGACGCGCGGTCGGTGCGCGCATCGCCAATGCCGCCTCCAGCTCAGCCAGGCTGCTGCGCCCAAAGGCGATCTTGGTAAGGTGTAGCGACATCGCAAATTGCAGATGGGCGATCACCGCCGTGACCGCAAGCTGGTCTTTGGGCCTAGATCCGCCCGCCGGTAATCCGCGCAATCTCGCGCGCCACCAGCCGTTCGACCAGCGGCGGTAAATTGCTGTCCAGCCACTGTTTCAGCATCGGCCGCAACGCCGCCTCGGCCAGCGCCTCGATCGTCATGCCGGTTGCAGCTGCGGGATTTATTACAGCTTTATCAATGTCTTGCGTCAAAACTGCGGTCAACGCGGCAATCGACTGCCGCGCCGCCACCGCACTATCCGTCGACACCAGCGCGGGCCCAGCCGCCGCTGCGATTGTCGGCTCTGGTGGAACCGGCAAAACATGCTCAGCTACTTCCACCAAGCTGTCCACTTCGCCTAAATCTGCAGTGCTGAAATCGGCACTTAAATCCGCGGTCAGGTCGAGCACGTCATCGCTGTCATCATCATTGGCAGTTTCGGTGGCGATTTCGGCGGTGGTTTCAGCGATGGTTTCAGCATCGCCAAATCGTGCTTCAATGGCATCATCACGCGCCGCTTCGTCGCGGGCGATCACCCGCCGGATCGACGACAGGATTTCCTCCATCGATGGTTCGCGCGACATGTCCCCCATCACCTGCCCCATATCGTCCGTTGATCCGTCCGCAGGACTGCTTAGCCTCTGCACCAGTGTCATTAACCATAAGTGCGCCGCGGCGCCAGTCCGTTGTCGCAGCCGTCAGTTATCACGCGCCAGTGCTGGCACATCGCCCGGCGGCACGGTGGCGGTTTGCGGCGTCGTGCCATCGGTCCGCGTTGATTGCGGCCGCGGGCTGGGGTCGTCATTCCAGTCAATCCACTCACCGCGCACCCGCTCATAATTGGCGGCGGGATCATAAAGCGCCCCGCCATCCAGCCCCAGGTCACCGGCCTCAGCCCGACCCATCGCCGCGAGCAGGGTGAACCCCGCCACATAGGCGTCGCGCCGCGCCGTCACCAGCTGGACCTGCGCGTTCAGCAACTCCTGCTCGGCATTCAGAATGTCGAGGATCGTCCGGGTGCCGACGCTGTTTTCGGCGCGCACGCCCTCCAGGCTCAGCCGGTTGGCGTCCACCGCGACCCGCGACGACGCGCTCACCGCATTGGCCGCCCGCCAGCTGGCATAGGAGGCGCGGGTTTGGGCAATGATGCTGCGCTCGACGTCGATGGCAATTTCCATCGTCTGGCTCTGCCGCGCCTGCGCCTGCCGCACCCGCGCCGCCGGGCGGCCACCTTGATACAGCGGGATGGTCATGGTCAGCCCGACGACCGAACTGCTGCGATTCTCGGGGGAGCCGATCAGCGCTGATCCCAGAAAGTCAGTATAATTAGTGCCGGCATTGGCGCTGATTCTCGGCATCCGGGTGCCACGCGCGGCGCGCACGTCAAATCCACCCGCGGCAACCGCGATCTGCGCCGCCTCAATATCAGGATTTTCGGCCAGCGCCGTGGCCACAGCAATTTCGGGATTGGCCGGCAGGTTGGGTAGTGCGGGCGGCGGCTGTAAACCCGTCGGCACGACCCCGACCAGCCGGATGAAATTCTCGCGCGATCCGATCAGCCGCGCCTCGGTTGACTGCAACTGGCTCTGCGCCAGCGCCAGCCGCGCTTCGGATTGGGCAACATCGGTCCGCGTCAGGTCGCCGATGTCGAACCGATCCCGCGTCGCCTGCAGGTTGACCGTCAGCACCTCGACATTGTTGCGGTTGAGCGAAACGACCGCCTCATCGCGCAGCACATCCATATAGACGCCGACCACCTGGCTGAAAATCGTCGACTCGGTGCCGCGCAGATCGGCCTGACCTGACTCCACTCGCGCCTCGGCTGCGCGGATCGCGTTGCGCACCGTGCCGCCCTGATAAAGCGGCACCGTCAGCTGGCCGTTGGCCGACAGCGTCCGGTCGGCACCCGCCAGTATCGACGGTGTCACTCGCACATTTTCGTCATAATCGACGCTGGCATTTAGGCTGGGCAAGCCATCAGCACGAGAGATTGGCACATTCTCATCATTGGCCCGCTGCGCCGCGCGTGCGGCATTCAGCGATGGATTATTCTCATAAGCAGCCGCAAGCGCCTCGTTGAGCGTTTGAGCAGCAACGGGCGTCGTAAAGGCACTGCTGGCAGCAAGTGCGACGACGAACAGCGCAATTCGGGTGGGGGAGGGTCGCATGAGGGTCCGTTCAGAAAGTAAAGCCGCGCGCCACAGCAAAACCGGGCAGGCGAACGCATTCAAGGTCGGCAAAGGGCAGGGGCGATACCGCATCGACCCCGGCAATCCGGATGGCGCGGGCAAGTCGGGTCACGGCGCCGTCAGCAAGGCCGGTGGCGATCCGCGCGCCGTCGTTGAGCTGTGCCAGCAGGGCCGCGGGAATCCGCTCGACTGCGCCATCGATCAACAATGCATCACAGGGCGCGGCCGCTGGCGCACCAGCGCTGAGCGGGCCTTGGACTATCGTCACCAGTTCAACATCCGCGAGTGCCGCCTTGGCATATGTAGTAAGCTCCGACTGCTCTTCGACCGCAACCACCCGCACCCCCATGGCGGCGAGCACCGCAGCCGCATAGCCGGTGGCCGCTCCGATCAGTAATATAGCACTGCCCGCCGATGGCGCTAGATCAGCAATCAGCCGCGCAGTCGTCAGTGGCGCGTTCAGCGCACGGCCCTCAGCAAGCGGTATCGCCCGGTCGGCATAGGCCATTGCTTGGCGGTCAGCTGGAACAAAGTTCTCACGCGCAACGCTCGCTATCGCTGCCAGCAACCTTGGCTCGATCACGTCACTAGGGCGCAGCTGGGTGTCGATCATGACTTGCCGCAAAGCAGCACTGTCAATCGCCGTATTGGCGCGGGGGAGGGTGGACACGGCCATCGACAAACGGATCCTTCTTTGCGGATTGCGCCAGCGTTTAGCGGGCCTTGCTGTGTATTGCAATAATAATACAGCTAGACCGCTTTTCGGGCCCTCTTAACGCCCCGACCCGGCTGCGCCAAGCGCAGACAATCCAAGTCCTGTGCGCCGCCCGCAAGCTGCACAGTGGATTGCATTTGCGGTAGGTCAAGGCTAGGGGCGCAACCACCACGCATCGGCGGCCCGATGGCGGAGTGGTTACGTAGAGGACTGCAAATCCTCGCACGCCGGTTCGATTCCGGCTCGGGCCTCCAATCTTTGTTAACCTAGATCTGCGCTGGCGGGCCCCCATTTCCATAAGCTCATGGGCTTGATAGGTTGCATCCATCGCCCAGCGCAAACGGCGCGTGGATGGAGGATGGCATGCATGATTTGGTGATTCGTGGCGGGTTGGTGGTCGACGGCACTGGCGGTGTGCCCTTCATCGCTGATGTAGCGGTCGATGGGGATCGGATCAGCCAGGTCGGCACTGTCGCCGCGCCGGGCCGCGAAGAAATCGATGCCACCGGCCACATCGTCACGCCGGGCTTTGTCGACATCCACACCCATTATGATGGTCAGGCGACCTGGGATGCGGAAATGGCCCCGTCGAGCTGGCATGGTGTCACCACCGTCGTCATGGGCAATTGCGGCGTCGGCTTTGCCCCGGCCCGACCTGAAAGTCACGCCTGGCTGATCGGTCTGATGGAGGGCGTGGAGGATATTCCCGGCACCGCACTGGTGGAGGGGATGCGCTGGGACTGGGAGAGCTTCCCAGAGTATCTCGACGCGCTCGAACGGCTGCCGCGCACCGTTGATGTCGGCACCCACATCCCGCACGGGGCCTTGCGCGCCTATGTCATGGGCAACCGCGCGCTCGATAATGCCGAACCGACAGCAATAGAGATCAGCGCGATGGCTGAGCTAGTCGAGGAAGCGATGCGCGCCGGAGCGCTCGGCTTTTCCACCTCGCGCACCATCCTCCACAAATCGGTCGATGGCGAGCTGGTCCCCGGCACCACTGCAACTGAGCCCGAGCTGGTCGCGCTGGGCCGAGCGATGGCCCGCGCCGGGCACGGGGTGTTTGAACTCACCTCCGACCTCCTCGCCGAATGGGATGAATTTGGCTGGATGCGGCGGCTCTCAGCGGAAACTGGCCAGCCCATTGTCTTTTCGATGCTGCAATCGCCGGTCAAACAAATGCACTGGCGCGATCAGATGGCGGCAATGCGCGCCGCCAATGATGATGGCGCGAATATCGTTGCCGCTATCGGCCTACGCGGCATTGGCGTGGTCATGACCTGGCGTGGCACCGTCCACCCATTCATGCGCAAACCTAGCTGGAACGCGATCAAGGATCTGCCTTGGGACCAGCAATATGCCCGCCTCAGCGATCTGGCGTTCAAAGCGCGGCTGCTGGCGGAGGAGAACATCCCGCCGCCGTCGGTCGACATGGCACCTTTTTTCATGCTCGTTACTGCCGCTTGGGCGATGCAATATCCGCTGACCAACGACTTTTCTTATGAGCCCCGGCGCGCCGACAGTGTGTTTGGCCACGCCGATGCGGCGGCGCGCGATGCGGCGGATTACGCTTATGATCTGATGCTGGCCGATGGCGGCACCGGCATGATCTATCTGCCGATCATCAATTATATGGACGGCAATCTCGATTTCACCCGCGAACTGCTCGACGCCGATGATACGCTGGTGTCGCTGTCCGATGGCGGCGCGCATTGTGGCACGATTTGCGACGCCGCCGCGCCGACCTTCCTGCTCAGTTATTGGGCGCGCGACCGGGCGGCGGGAACGATTTCGTTGGCCCAAGCGGTAAAGCGCCAGTGCCGCGACACAGCGCTGCTCTATGGCCTCGCGGATCGCGGCCTTATCGCGCCGGGCCTCCTCGCCGATCTCAACGTCATCGACCATGCCCGGCTCAAACTGGGCAAGCCCTGGCTGGCTTTTGACCTGCCCGCCGGAGGCAAGCGACTGCTGCAGCGGGCCGACGGCTATGCCGCAACGATCAAGTCTGGCGTCGTCACCTTTCGCGACGGCGTGATGCAGGGGCCGACCCCCGGTACCGTGCTGCGCGGGCCGCGGATGGTCGAACTTGCACTTGCGGCGGAGTGACCAGCATGCGCTTCACGGACAGCGACCGCCAGCGCTTGTTGGCCGTGCGCGCCGCCCGCTGGCGGCGGAGTAGCGCCGCCCGAATTGCAGCGCTAAAGCTCCGTCGCTAGATTTTGCTACGGAGTTTTTATGCGCACCCTCGTTTTTGTTGACGAAGCCAATTTCCAGAAATCCGCCTTTGGCGCGGGCTACCGTCCTGACCTGGTCGCCTTGCGCGACTATCTGCGCGACGGCGGGAGACGCGATCTGATTGAGATGGTGGTCTATATCGGCCTGCCGCCGGAACGGCGCCCCGATGAAATGCCGGACAATTGGCAGCGCGCTTATGATACCAAACACCGGCTGCGCTTTGCTCTCGAAAATCACGGCATCATGGTGGTCAGCTGGCGCGGGAAGCAGTTGTTCGGATATGAGCCGCCGCGGTTTGCCGCGAATATCGATATGCTGATGGCGATGGACGCGCTCGAATTTGCGCTGGAGGCACGCCCCGACACTGTCGTGATGGTCACCGGCGATGGTGACTTTGCCTATCTCGCCAACAAATTGCGCCGACGCGGCATCCGGGTTGAGGCGGCATCGCTGCCCAACGCCACCAGCGGTGAATTGCGCCGCAGCGTCCACCAGATGATCGACCTCAGCCGCTTCTTCGCCGAACATGGTGAGCGCCTGCATGACCGCGAAGACGACCTGTGGGATGGCGAGGACGAGCAAGCGACGCCCGACGATGATGGTGCCGATCACAGCAGCGCTGAGAGCTAATTTGGGCAGCCGTTGGTCTGATAAACCACACTCTGGCGCCCAGCGCGGTGCCCGCCTATGACGACCACTCAATTAAACGCGCAAAGCCGCAGTGCCCGCGCACAATCAGGGGATGGAAAGCCCGAATATGTCCGACGAATTCTACCGCATCAAGCGCCTGCCGCCCTATGTCATCGCCGAAGTTAACGCGATGCGGGCCGCCGCGCGGGCACGCGGTGAGGACATTATCGACCTCGGCATGGGCAATCCCGATTTGCCGCCGCCGCCGCATGTCATCGAAAAACTGTGTGAAGTTGCGCGCAAACCCGACGCGCACGGCTATTCGGCATCACGCGGCATCCCCGGCCTACGCAAAGCTCAGGCTAACTATTACGCCCGCCGGTTCGGGGTGGAGCTTGATGCCGATAAGGAAGTCGTCGTTACCCTGGGATCAAAGGAAGGGCTGGCCAGCCTCGCCACCGCGATCACCGCACCGGGCGATTGCATCCTCGCGCCCAACCCCAGCTATCCCATCCACACGTTCGGTTTCATCATCGCCGGGGCAACCGTGCGCAGCGTGCCGACGACACCGGATGAGGCGTATTTCGCGGCGCTTGAACGGGCGATGGCTTTCACTGTGCCCCGCCCGACCTTACTGGTGGTCAACTATCCCTCGAACCCCACCGCTGAAACTGTCGATCTCGCTTTTTATGAGCGACTGGTGGCGTGGGCGCGCGATAACAAGGTGTGGATTGCCTCCGACCTTGCCTATTCCGAACTCTATTATGATGGCAATCCGACCCGCTCGATCCTCGAAGTGCCGGGGGCAAAGGATGTCGCGATTGAGTTTACGTCGCTGTCCAAAACCTATTCGATGGCTGGTTGGCGGGTCGGCTTTGCGGTTGGTAACCCAGTGCTTATCGAGGCGCTTGGACGGGTGAAAAGCTATATCGACTACGGCAGCTTTACCCCCATTCAAGCAGCCGCCTGCGCCGCCCTCAATGGTCCGCAAGACATCGTCGAAACCAACCGGCAGCTTTACCACAAGCGCCGCGATGTCCTGGTCGACAGCTTTGCCCGCGCCGGGTGGGACATTCCCTCACCGCGCGCGAGTATGTTCGCCTGGGCCCCGCTGCCGCCAGCGGTTGCGCATCTGGGCAGTCTCGAATTTTCCAAGCAATTGCTGACGGAGGCCGGGGTCGCCGTCGCGCCGGGGGTCGGCTATGGTGAAGATGGCGAGGGTTTTGTTCGCATCGCGCTGGTTGAAAATGAGCAGCGGCTGCGGCAGGCGGCGCGCAATGTGAAGCGGTACCTCCAATTAATGGGGGTGAATACACCGGCGCAGGCAGCCGCGCTTTGACCAGGGCAGAGCGCGCTAAAACGCCAGGCAAGGCATTGTTCTGGGTTGGGTTTGTGCTGATGCTGATCGGCATCGCACCGCTGCTGTCGGCGTTTTTCGCCTCATGGATTGCGGCGGCCAATGGGTGCTCGCTTAACGAAGGCAGCGCCAATGCGTGTGTCATTGCTGGCGCCGATGTCGGCGGAACGCTCTATACGATGTTCGTCATGGGCTGGCTCATGCTGTTGACGGTGTGGCTGATCCCGGCCGGGCTGGTTGTGCTGATCGTCGCCATCATCCAGCGGCTAACCGGGCGCGCCAAGCCCGGTGATCCCGCGCCGGTCGACGAGGTCACGACGGCGGCAGACGAATGAGCGCGCTGGCTGGTCCCACACTGGTCGCCCAAACCATCCAGCTGGCGGTCGCACCAGTGTTTCTGCTCGCGGGCATCGGCGCCTTTCTGAACGTGGCCGTCGGGCGGTTGGCGCGGGTGGTCGACCGGGCGCGGGCGGTTGAGGATCTTGTGCTGAAGACACGCGGGCGCGATCATGACCGGCACGTGCGGGAGATTCAGAAACTCGCCAGGCGGATGACCGTGGTCAATTGGTCAATCGGGCTTGCCGTGGCCAGCGCGATCACCGTGGCGGTGGTCGTTATCCTGTTGTTCCAGACCGAATTGGTCGGGGCCAGGTTCGGCACTGCGGTGGCCGTCCTGTTCATCGTCGCCATGATATTGATCGTGCTCGCGCTGACGGCATTCCTCCTCGAAGTGCTGCTCGCCGGGCGCAACATCCGCATTCGCAGCGAAATTCTCAATCACCAGGCCGAAAGCGACTGATTAGCGGCGGCTGGGCGTCGCTGGAGGAATGGCATTTGCATCCAGCGCAAATGTTGCCCGCGGCAGCCGCAGGTCAGCAGCTTGCTCATAGGCAAAACCCGCAGCCAGCACCGTCGCATCGGCCCAACGCGTGCCGACAATGCTCAGCCCGATCGGCAATCCCTGCACCCGACCCATCGGCACCGTCAGATGCGGATACCCGGCGACGGCTGGTAATTGGCTGGCGCTTGGCCCGACAAAGCGGTCGCCATTGACCAGGTCGATGGCCCAGGTCGGCCCGTTGGTTACGCTGATTAACAGCTCAACATTGTGCACCCGCCGCAGCCGGTCGATCCCCTCTGGCCCAGCCAGCCGCCGTGCGGTGGTGAGTGCGGTGCGATAGGCGTCGCTATTGCGCCCGCCCGCCGTGCCGGTCGCCTCGGCCTGTTCAAACAGACGCTGTCCGAACCAGTGCAGCTCACGCGGTTCGGCGCGGTTGAACGCGATCAGGTCAGCCAATGTTGCCGGCGCACCTACCTGGCGGTTGGGCAACCTGGAGAGATACGCATTCAGGCCCTCCCGGAACTCGGTCAACAGGACTGCGAATTCCGCTTCACCCAGCGCGTCATTATCGACACCATCATTTGGTATATCGATGATGGTCGCGCCTTGTGTCCGCATCACCGCAATCGCCTGATCGAACAAAGCGATGATGCGCGGGTCGGTTCCGATACTGCCGCGCATCACGCCAATGCGCACCCCGTGCAGCGCGTC
>JANOPV010000107.1:0-3357 GCA_031422035.1 Sphingomonas sp.
TGCCGAGCGCCGCTTGCCGATCCGCAGTGCGGCGGACGGCGTGCTGACCGCCACCCTCCCTGCACGTGATCCGCTATGGGACCAGATCATCTATTCGCGTGGACGGTTCCTGATCGAAGGGACGATGCAGACGCCAATCATCGTACCGGTGCGCGGCGAAATCGCCCGGGTGATCGAGGATTGCCGGAGCTAGCTGGAGCTAGAGCGTCAGGGTTACGGCAAACAGGACAGCGTGATGGTCATCGCCGCCTTGTCAAACGTGACCGATGAACAGCCGCCCAGCACATCCGCCGCCAGATAGACAATGTAGTTGGGCGCCTGCCGGTCGGTGCGCGCGGTGACCAATATGTCGGCGGGATTTTCCGGCTCATCACGCTGGTCGGCGATGCCGGTTGCCGCGCCATAATCGAGCGTGCGCACCAGCAACGTGCGCACCAATAGCGATCCTATCGCCAATGGGCGGTCAAGCAGCACCGGGCGCGCGGGTCGACTGACCCCGTGACTGATCAGCACCGATTGCGGCGGCCCGGTGAACCGGCCGCCCTGGGCCCGCGCCATGGCCCCGCCCGCTGCTGCGCTAGCCACCGTCACGGGCAAATGCGGGGCAACGGCGAAGCGCACTCGCGCCTCCCCCAGATCGAGTGAGGTCGAGGCGATGCCCCAACGATTGTCTTCCGGATCGAGCGGCAAGGCGACGCTACGCTCACCCGGCTGCACGGGGCGCAGACGGAAATGAACGATGGTCGCGGGCACGGCAAACGCACCGAGCTGTCCTGCGTCCGCGCCAGTATCTTCGCGCTCAAACCATTCGACCGGGGCGATATGCGTGCCAAAGGGAAAGGCGATCAGCGCCGGAGCGCGGTGGCCGCGCACGGTCACCGGCCCAACCCGCTCAGCGGTCCGGGTCGCCCCCGTCCAGTCGCCGCGCTGATCAAACCGGGTCGCCGCTGGCCCGAACAGCGCAGCAGCATCGGCGCTGCGCAAGTGGACCGTCGAGGATCGGCCTGGGCCAATACGCGCGGCAAATGCCTGGCCATTGACGGTCACGGTCACCTGTTCCTCGGCGTCAAGATCGATGCGATCGGCGATCACGGGCGTTGGCGTCAATGGCAGCGTCGCCACCAGCGCGCGGGCTGCCATCGCATCCGCTGCCGCCCGGCTAAGACCGACGACACAGGCCGAACAACTGAGCATGGCCGCAACGGGAAAGAGCAGTGCAAATCGCATCAGCGCAAATCTGCCGGCTGGCGCACAGGCGCTATCACCGTCAGTCAGGCTTGAGATTGGCTATGATGTCGGCGGTTACCGCGTCCATATCCGCCATGCCATCAACCCGCGCGACGATACCCCGCGCCTCGTAAATGGGCAGGATCGGGGCGGTCTTGGCGCGATATTCGGCCATCCGGGTGCGGACGGTTTCGGCATTGTCATCAGGGCGGCGCTTGAATGTGGTGCTGCCGCATTTGTCGCACGTGTCAGCAACGGCGGGCAGCTTATAGCGGTCATGATAGCCCTCACCGCACGCCGCACAGGTGAACCGCCCGGTGATGCGATCGACCAGCGCATCTTCGTCCACCTCGAGTTCAATGACGTGATCGAGCGTGCGGCCGCGGGTGGCGAGAATATCGTCAAGCGCCGCCGCCTGCGCCGCGGTGCGCGGATAGCCGTCGAAAATCACCGGCACGTCGGGGCCGAGTTCATCGAGCCGTTCGCCGATCAAGCCTGAAACAATATCGTCTGACACCAGCGCCCCGGCTTCCATCACCGCCTTGGCTTGCAGACCAATGGGAGTTCCGGCCTTCACTGCGGCGCGCAGCATGTCGCCGGTCGACAACTGGATCATGCCAAATGCGTCGCCGAGCCGGACCGCCTGTGTGCCCTTACCAGCGCCGGGCGGGCCCAGCAGGATGATGTCGAGTGCCATCGGCAGTGTCCCCCAATTTAGTGCGGCGCGGCGCGTGTCGCGATCAGCGCATCCGGCCCTTCAACTTGGCCTTTTTGATCAGGTCGGCATATTGATGGGCAAGCAAGTGGCTCTGAATCTGCTGCACCGTATCAATGGTGACGTTGACCAGGATGAGGAGGCTGGTGCCGCCCAGCGCGAGTCCGACGCCCGTTTGTGCCGTCACCCATTCGGGGATCAAACAGATAACCGCGAGATAGGCTGCGCCAATCACGGTGATCCGGGTCAGGACATAATCGAGATAGTCGCTGGTCGCCTTGCCCGGGCGGATGCCGGGGATGAAGCCGCCCTGCCGCTTCAGATTATCGGCGGTTTCCTCTGGGTTGAAGACCACCGCGACATAGAAGAAGGCAAAGAAGATGATGCCGAGCCCATAGAGCGCCATGTAGAGCGGCTGGCCATGGGCGAACAGCTGGTTGAGGCGGAGCAAGATGCTGCCCCACAGCGTTTCCTCAGTCACGCTCTGGCCGAGAAACTGGGTAATCGTCAGCGGCAGCAGCAGCAGTGATGAGGCAAAGATTGGCGGGATAACGCCGGCGGTATTGACCTTGAGCGGCAAATGGCTGCGATCCGACTGCACGGGGCCGCGCTGGGTGGCTCGTTTGGGATATTGCACCAACACCCGCCGCTGGGCACGCTCCATGAAGCTGATGAACCAGATCACGCCAAACACGCCGATCAGCAGCGCGGCGATGACCAGACCGGACAT
This sequence comes from Sphingomonas sp., assembly GCA_031422035.1. Lineage (GTDB taxonomy): Bacteria > Pseudomonadota > Alphaproteobacteria > Sphingomonadales > Sphingomonadaceae > Sphingopyxis. The sequence continues at coordinate 2,673 of JANOPV010000107.1, forward strand.
GGTGCCGGTGCGGCCCTGTTCAAACAGCTGCGCCAGCGTTTGCGGCATGGAGGCGACAATGCCGGCCATGATGATGAGCGACACACCATTGCCGATACCGCGGCTGGTGATCTGTTCGCCAAGCCACATCAGGAACATCGTCCCGCCGATCAGGCTGATGACGGCGGAAATACGGAACATCATGCCCGGATCGATCACCGGCTGGATCCCCTGGCTCGCGCCCAATGTCTCAAGGCCGGAGGCGATGAAATAGCCCTGGATCGCGGTCAGAAACACCGTGCCGTAACGGGTATATTGATTGAGCTTCTTGCGCCCGCTCTCACCCTCTTTTTTGAGAGCGGCCAGTGATGGTGAGAGCGCCGAGGCTAGCTGCACCACAATCGACGCGGTAATATAGGGCATGACGCCGAGCGCGATCACACTCATCCGCTCCAGGCTGCCGCCCGAAAATGTGTTGAACAGGTCAAGGATGCCGCCGGATGCTGCTTGCGAATAGAGCTGGTTCATCGCCACCGGGTCAATGCCGGGCAGCGGCACGAAGGACAGAAAGCGGAAAATGATCAGCGCGCCAAGCGTGAACCACAGCCGATTTTTGAGCTCAGTTGCCTGGCCAAATTTCGCAAGATTCAGGCCCATGCCCGATTGGTCGGCACTGGATGCCATCTGTGGTCCGTCCTTATTCTGT
>JANOPV010000108.1:0-5935 GCA_031422035.1 Sphingomonas sp.
CCCCTGTAGGGAGAGGATTGGAGATAGTATGACCCAATATGTCCACCTGTTCGGCGGCGAAGCGACTACCGGCGAGCGTTCGAAGGACATCCTCGGCGGCAAGGGTTCTAACCTTGCCGAAATGGCTGCCATCGGTCTGCCCGTGCCGCCCGGCATGACGCTGACGACTGCGGTCTGCACCGCCTTTTATGCCAATGACCGCGCCTATCCCGGCGGGCTGACATCGGACGTCGCGGCGGGTATCGCGCATATCGAGGCACTGACCGGCCGTAGTTTTGGCGATCCCGCCAACCCGCTCCTCGTCTCCGTCCGCTCCGGCGCACGCGTGTCGATGCCGGGCATGATGGACACGGTCCTTAACCTTGGCCTGAACGATGCGACGGTGGCAGGGCTGGCGGCGGATAGCGGCGATGCGCGGTTTGCGTGGGACAGTTATCGGCGCTTTGTGCAGATGTATGCCGATGTCGTCCTGGGCCTCGACCATGGATTGTTCGAGGAAGCGCTGGAGGTCGCGAAGGAGGATCTGGGCTATTATCTCGATACCGAGATGACGGCGGCGGATTGGCAGGCGCTGGTTGCCGAATACAAGACCATCGTCGCCGCGCAGCTCGGCCGCCCGTTCCCCGACGATGTCCACGAACAGCTCTGGGGCGCGATTGGCGCGGTTTTTGACAGCTGGGAAAGCGACCGGGCGCGGGTCTATCGGCGGCTGAACAGCATCCCCGCCGACTGGGGCACCGCGGTCACGGTGCAGGCGATGGTGTTCGGCAATATGGGCGATACCTCCGCCACCGGGGTCGCGTTCACCCGTGATCCGGCAACCGGCGAGCGCGTGTGGTATGGCGAATGGCTGATCAATGCGCAGGGGGAGGATGTCGTCGCCGGCATCCGCACGCCGCAATATCTGACCACGGCGCAGCGGGAGCGGGCAGGCGCCAAGCCGCTGGCGATGGAGGAGGCGATGCCAGTGGCGTTCGCGGAGCTCGCGGCGGTGTTCGCGCAGCTGGAACGGCATTATCGCGACATGCAGGACATTGAGTTCACGTTGGAGCGCGGCAAGCTGTGGATGCTGCAGACGCGTTCTGGTAAGCGCACCGCCAAGGCGGCGCTGAAAATTGCAGTCGACATGGTGGCTGAGGGGCTGATTAGCGAGCGCGAGGCGGTGCTGCGCATTGAGCCGGGCGCGCTCGATCAGCTGCTCCATCCGACCCTCGACCCCAAGGCGACCCGCGATGTCCTGACTAAGGGACTGCCCGCTAGCCCCGGTGCGGCGGCAGGGGCGATTGTGTTCGACGCCGATGAGGCGGAAAAGCGCGCGGCGCGCGGCGAGGATGTCATCCTAGTGCGCACCGAAACATCGCCGGAGGATATTCACGGGATGCACGCGGCGCGGGGCATATTGACCGCGCGTGGCGGCATGACGTCACATGCCGCCGTAGTGGCGCGCGGGATGGGGCGGCCGTGCGTGTCTGGTGCGGGGACGGTTGCCATTGACGTGGCGGCGCGGACGATGACGGTGGCCGGGCGGGTGTTGAGCGAGGGTGCGATCATCACCTTGGATGGCTCCACTGGCGAAGTGATGGCCGGGCGGGTAGCGACGGTCGAGCCCGAGCTGGTCGGTGATTTTGGCACGCTGATGGTGTGGGCCGATGCGGCGCGGCGGATGCGGGTGCGGGCCAATGCGGAAACGCCCGAGGATTGCCGGGTGGCGCGGCAATTCGGCGCCGAGGGCATCGGCCTGTGCCGGACCGAGCATATGTTTTTTGACGCGGGCCGGATCACGGCGGTGCGGCAGATGATCCTGGCGAGCGACAAGGCCGGGCGCGAGGCGGCGCTGGCCGTGCTCCTTCCCGAACAGCGCGCCGATTTTGCCGGGATATTTCGGGTGATGAGCGGACTTCCGGTCACCATCCGGCTGCTTGATCCGCCGCTGCATGAGTTTCTGCCCACGCGCGAGAGCGAATTTGCTGAGGTTGCGGCGGCGGCAGGGGTGCCGGTTGAGGTGCTGAAACGCCGCGCGAATGAGCTGCACGAGGTCAACCCGATGCTGGGCCATCGCGGCTGCCGACTGGGCGTGACCTTCCCCGAGATTTACGCGATGCAGGCACGGGCGATATTCGAGGCGGCGTGCGATGTTGCGGCTGAAGGCGGCTCAGAACAATATGGGGCGCCGATCCCTGAGGTGATGATCCCGCTGGTGGCGACGCGCAAGGAACTGACGCTGATGCGGGCGATTGTTGAGGCTCAGGCGGCGGCAGTGTTTGCGGCGCGCGGGCTGACCATCCCTTACCTCGTCGGCACGATGATCGAACTGCCGCGAGCGGCGCTGATGGCGGGGGACATTGCGGCGGATGCGGAGTTCTTCTCGTTCGGGACCAATGATCTGACGCAGACGACGCTGGGTGTGTCGCGCGATGATGCCGGGCGGTTCCTGACCCCCTATGTGGAGCAGGGCATATTTGCCGCCGATCCGTTCGTAACGCTGGACGTCGAAGGGGTGGGGCAATTGGTGGCATTGGCGGCGGAACGTGGGCGGGCGACCCGGCCTAGTATCAAGCTCGGCATTTGCGGCGAACATGGCGGCGACCCAGCGAGCATCGATTTTTGCGAGGGGCTGGCTCTCGATTATGTCAGCGCGTCCCCCTATCGAGTGCCGATCGCCCGGCTGGCGGCAGCGCAGGCGGCGCTGCGTAGATAGTCTTTCCTGTCCGTAAGCGGACGCGGTGGTGGTGGAGAGAATGGTAGTGCGCACATTCTTATCTTGGCTGGCAGTTATCATCCTCGGAATCGCTATAGGTGTCGGCGCCGCGCTGTGGGACGTGCGCAACGGCACGCTGGGTAACGACATCGAGATCGGCGCATGGACGACTGGGCGCGACATCGGCACGGCGCAGGCGGATATGCTGACTAGGGCGACGGTGGCTCTGCGCGGGCTGCTGGCACTCCCGGCAAGCGAGGCGCGCTATTTCACAGCGCGAACGGATAGTGCGGGGCGGGCGTTGTCGGGCTCATGCTCCTATACGATGTCAGGGCAAGCATTGTCGGCGCGCTGGTGGAGTGTGACGCTGTATGATCGGCGGGGCTGGCTAGTAAGCAATCGTTGGAACCAGCATTCCGCGGGCAGTGCGGGCGCGGCGGCGGCACCGTGGCAACTTATCATCGCGCCGCAGCCGCAAGCTGGCTTGTGGATAGCCACTGGCAATGACGACGCGTTCGAGCTGACCTTGCGCACCTATCGTCCATCCGGTGTGCTGGCTAGCGACCCGGCGCGAGCGGCGATGCCGACGATAACCCGTGGGACGTGCGCAGCATGACCCGCCGCTGGCCGCTGCGCCTCCTCGCGCTCATCCTCATTGCCACCGGCGCATACTACGCCACGCTCGCCGCCACGCCCTATGTCCTCATGGAAATCGCCGTCCGCCGCGTTGCGGAACGCGGGCCGATGAACGCCTTCACTCATGCCCCGCCCGTCCGCGCAGACGTCCGCACCATCGTCCGCCCCAGCCCGGACTTGCTCTATTCCAGCTGTCCATTTGATCTGTCCGCCGGGCCGCTGGTGGTGCGGGCGGAGCCGATCCTGGGCCGCTATAGCTCGATCAGCGTGTTCGACGCGCGCACCGACGCGGTATTCGTGCGCAATGATGAGGCGATGGCGGGCCGCCCGATGCAGGTGATCTTGGCGCTCGACGGACAGCTGACGCCGCCGGGCGCGGAAGTAGTGCGGCTGAACCATCCGCGCGGCATCGTCCTGCAACGCGTGCTCCTCGCTGACCCGCGCGACCCGGTGGAGCTGGCCCGGATTGATCCGGTGCGGCGGCGTGCAACTTGTGCGCCGCTGATGCCGCCAACCGGCTGATTTATCCCCAAAAGGGGGTTGCACGCCCGCGCCCGCCCGCCTATCAGCGCCTTCCAGTGCACCCGTAGCTCAGCTGGATAGAGCATCAGACTACGAATCTGAGGGCCGGACGTTCGAATCGTTCCGGGTGCACCATTTTCCTCCTTAAAATGATTTTAGCAGGCAGCGCGCTAGAGCGTGCATGTTCTCCGGCGACATGGTTAATGATCGGTTGCCGGGCTTTGGCGGCAATCTTGTAACCGCGCGGGTCTGTGATAGGTTTGCGACATAATAAAAAACGAGTCGCGCTTCGTCTGGCACCCCCGTGCCAGCACAGGAGAAGCGTGTGCCTTTGTCTTTCGAAGACCTGGTGCTGTCCCGAGCAGGCGATAATTTCGTCGCCGCGACGCTATTAAATGACACTGGACTGCGCAACTTACTGACTGCGAGTTACGCGCTTGCCGGGCAGGTGCCGCAAGGGCCGTTCACCCATAGCGTCAGTGAGCTCGGCTTTGGCGGCTTCGGCTTTGCCCAGAGCGAGACCCGGATTGCCGCAACGGGTGATGTCCATAATAGCTACAGCCTGGAGACGCTGGCCGACGACCCGGCGCGGATCGATATGCTGTGGAAGGGGATCGTTCGCGCCGGCGGCAGCTTTCCAATAGCGCGGATCGATATTGAGAGCTTTGCCGCGCAGGGCGTTGCCGGGCTTGATGCCGACATTGTAGGCGTATTGCCAACCGATCCTGCCGCGCTGGAATCGGCCCGGCGCGCGGCGCTGCTGGCGCGGTTGCGGGCTGGTGCCAATGATAGCACAGCGTTCGATGACAGCAGTATCACGGCGTTGCTCGCTGCGGCATCGGCAACATCCGTGAGCGAATTACTCGCGCTAAATGGCGCTCCGACGCGCTTTTCACAGCTGGTGCTGTCACTCACCCCGATTGCCGGTTCAACAGCGGTGCGGGTGCGCGACTTTCCGGTTGCCGCCGCGATCATGGTGCGTGATTTCATGCGGCCGACCACTAGCCTCGCGACCATGTTGCAGGCGAGCCGGTCAATCCTGGAGCGACTGAGGTACGCCGGGTTTGATCCAGGCATCGGCACTGACCTGCCCGCTGTTCAGTGCGCAGTGGTGTGGATTGTCGATGAAGGCTGGTTCGATGAGGCGGGATGGCCGGGCGTGGGCGCTGGCGCTGCCCTGCGGGCCAATCGCATCGCACGGGCCGGGGTATGGCTGGCTGGGCAGGGCATCGCGCTCAACCCCGTAGACATAAGCTGATGGATCGCTGGCGACGCTGTGGTGACGCGCAAGAGCGGCGGCGGTCGCTGACCAGCCAGCGACGACGATGACTATGGCGACACTGAACAACTGAACATCAAGCGGCGGAGATTGATATGGCTATTGCATTCCCCTTTATCGAAGTGCGGATCGACACGTCAGCGCTATTACCTGCAGTGCAGCGCGCTCCCGGTGTCGTTGCCATCGTCGGAGCGGCACCCAGCTCAGCTGCGGCCACCAACGCGCCGATCACGGTAGCGACGCTGGCCGACATTGACGCCCAATTCCGCAATGGCACCACCGAGACTGACTTGTCGCGTGCGCTCAAGGCCGCATTTATCCAAGACCCCGGCCCAAGCAAGATTTACGGGGTACGGATTGGTTCTGGCGGCACTGCATGGGAAACTGCGCTGTCGTCGTTAGAGGGCGCAGACGACGTCACCTTTGTCGCGCTAGCGGGTACGCCGGTGCGGTCAGGTGCGGGCTCGCCCAATGCCCCGCTGGTGGCGCTAAAAGCCCATTGCGAGCAACAGAGCGCCGGTGGCAACAAGCGGATCGGCATCGCCCATATCGATCCGGGGATCAGCAAATCGAGCAGCTATGCCGCCGATGTCATCGCGCTTGCCACCCCGTTGAAAAGCACGACGAGCCGGATGGTGATGCTGGCTGCACGCGGTGCAGAGGAAGCTCCGGGAGTGAATGCTCAGGTGGCCGCCGCTGCCGCCGCCGCCATCGCGGGATTACCAGTGGCGTCCTCAATCGTGCTGAAAAAGCTGCGCGGTTTTTCCATGCCAATCGCCAGCCAATTTGGACCGGGTGAG
>JANOPV010000109.1:0-7036 GCA_031422035.1 Sphingomonas sp.
GGGCTTGACCGGCCCTGCGCCGCGTCCTATCGCGCCGCCTCTTGCCCCGTCGTCTAATGGTAAGACTTCGGTTTCTGATACCGACTATCGAGGTTCGAATCCTCGCGGGGCATCCATCCACATCAGCACATTAGCCGCGCGCTCAGTCGAGCAGCCCGCGCACCGTGGCATCGCGATCAAAGCGGACGCGATGGCCAGCCACCGCCGGACTGCCATCATAATAGGTCCGCACTGGCACCCGGCGCGGATTGCGATTGGTCAGCCCGCGCGCCCGCAACGTCAGGCGGCTTGACACATCTTCGGTCGCCAGCAGCCCGCGGGTCAGGTTCGCCGACACCCGCTCCATGCTAATGCTGGCATCGCCATAAGTGCCCAGCGCGCCCGGCAGGAACAGATATTCGGCGCTGCCATTGTCGCTAATGTCGGCCAGCCGATACCGGCGTGTGCTCGTGTCCTGCTCATTATATTGCAGCCCGAGGATCGCCCGCTTGGTCCGCCCCGTCATATCATCAATCACGATATTGCGGACAACGGTTTCACCATAGGCAAAGCCGCGCGCCCGCAAATAGCCACTCGACACCCCAATCGGGATCGTCGGCGTCGCATGGGCACTGCCGCTATAATTGATCCGGATATTCTCGATCACGCCGTCGCCATGCTGGTGCGCGACATCGATGGAACCGTCTTGTTTGCCAGCAACTGAGCGGTGGATGACGAGGTCGCGGGTCACCCCGCCGCCGCCCGGCGCAAACACTTTCACCCCGCGCCCCGCCGCTTCGCGGATGACGCCGCGCTGGATAGTTGGCCGGGTGCCCGTCGCCTCCGCCGTCTGGAACACCAGCACCCCGTCCATATCGCTGCGTCGGGGCCCGACCGGATCGTCGCTACCCACGCGCGAAACCTCGAAATCCTCGATGGTCACATGACGTGCGGATTGCGTCCCCGCCAGGTTCGCGGTGACGCCGATACCGATACAGCCCTGCGATCCAGGCAGCCCCGCGCCCGCTTGGCGCGACACATCAAACGCGCCAACCCGGCTCAGATGTAACCGGTCAAACCCGCCTGAAAACATCATCGCCGTTGCGCCATAGGCGTTGGTCGGTGAGCCATTGATCCGGCTGCGCCCGCTTTGCATCCGCGCATTGCGTGCCGTCAGCCCCGATACCGTGCAGTCCCGCCGGTCCGCACCGCTGACATATTCAAAGCGCGCGAAGAACGGCAGGCAACAGGCGTTGCGTCCGTCAAACTCAATGGCCCCGTCGATGACCAGCGGGTTGCCGCCGCGCGATGCGATACAGAACAGCCAGTGAAATGCGGGGCCGCCATAGGCAATCCGGCGCGGCGCATCGCTGGTCAGGCGATAGGCGACACCGGGCACGCAATCCATCGTCACTGGGCGCATTTCGACATGGTCGCGGTCGACGATCAACGTCCCGCCGCGCCGCGCCCACGCCGCCACCGCGTCTGCAAATGTTGCAAAGGCCGATGTGCGCAATGCCGCCGGCTGTGCGCGAACAAGCGCCGGGGCAACGATCAGCGGCAGCGCGGCTATCCCGGACAGGACCGTTCGGCGGCTCGGCAGGATCAGCGGCGACATCATTGGCCCATCATAGCGCGCGATGCTGAACCGGCCATTGCAGCGTGCGGCGCTATGGCCGCCGCACCACCTGCGGCACGGCTGCGGCATCGAATGTCGCGCGATAGCCATTGTCGCCAACCTGCCCGACCAGGTCCTCGCGCACCGGTGCTTCGGGATAGACGGTCACGATATAGGTCCCGGCGGATGGATTTTGCCTGAGCGGCAATATCTCCTCCTGATAGACCCGGCTGTTCCAGAACGCCTGCGCATTGGCGAGGCAGGGAAACCGGACGATCAGCGTTACATAGCCCTGGGGGCTATCGCCCTCGAACGTCGCCAGCGCGCGCGGGGAATTGATGTAATAGCCGCCCAATTGCCGATAGAGCCCACTGCGTGCGATCGCCTCGCCATAAGCCATCATCCGCGCCCGGTCATGCGTTGGCCCGGCTACCACCATCAGCACCGGCTCGTCGCACAGATCGTCACTCGGCGGCGGCGCATTGCTATCTGGCAGTGGTCCACTTGGCGGCGGTGCCGGTGCCACCTGAATGGATTGCAACAGGGCAAGGGCGAATATCATCGGGCTCATATCTCTGTCCTTATGCGGCCTTGATCAACATTATGTAGCGCGCCCGGCATCCTCAGCATAGGCCGCCAGCGGCAATGCGTGTCCCGTCTGCCGGATCAGCGTCTGCTTGCGGAAAAAGCGCAGCAGGCCGCTGTCGCCCATCCGGCTGGGGCCAAGCCCCGACAGGGCAAAGCTCGATTTCTCGGCCTCCCACACCATTGATGTCAGCGACCCGTCGTTGATCGACACCGCCCCGGCGTTGATGCGCGCCGCGACCGCCTCGGCCTCAGCCGCGCTTCCTGCCAGCACCGCCGCAGATAGTCCGTACATGCCATCATTGGCGTGATTCACCGCCTCAGTCTCGGTATCGAACATTGTCACTGGGATGACTGGGCCGAATGTCTCCTCGCGCATCACCGCCATGTCCGGCGTCACATCGGCTAGCACGGTGGGCTTCAGATACAGCCCGCCGCCCAGCATCTCGACGTGCCCCCCGGCCAGCAACCGCGCCCCCTTGGCCAGCGCATCATCGATCTGCGCCTGAACTATCCCCGCCTGCGCCTCAAAAATGAACGGGCCGATGTCGCCGCGGTGGATGTCGGGATAGTTCAACCGCACCGCTGCCGCCTGCTCGGCCAACGCCGCCAGAAACGGTTCGGCAATCGCCCGCGCCACATAGACGCGCTCAATCGACTGGCACGCCTGCCCGCTATTGACCACCGATGCCCTCAGCGCGATGCCCGCCGCCCAAATCGGATCGGCGCTGGCCAGCACGATCATCGGGTCTTTCCCGCCCAGTTCCAAACTGGCGGGGATCATCGCCTCAGCCGCTGCTGCACCCACTTTGCGCCCGGTTGCTACCGACCCCGTAAACGCCACATAATCGACCAGCGGCACCAGCGCTGCGCCGCTTGCGCCATCACCCTCAACCGCCGTCAGCACGCCCGCCAGTTCGGGCACCGCCGCGACCGCCGCCATCAGTGGCCGGATAAAGCGCGGCGTCACTTCGGACGGTTTAACGATCACCGCGCTGCCCGCCATCAGCGCTGGGATCGCGTCGATCAGCGCCAGCGTCAGTGGGAAATTCCACGGACTAATCGCCCCGACGAGGGCGTAGGGAACCAGGCGGGTTGATGTGCTGATGCCCGGTATCGCCGTCGCCCGATCCGCCACACTGGCCGCCGCGATAATCGCCGGGGCATTCGCCGCCCACCGCTCGATCAGCCGCACGGTGCCGTCCACCTCAATCCGCGAAATCACCGCGCGCCCGGTATCAACCGTCAGCGCCGCCGTTATCGCCTCGGCGTGCTGCGCAATCGCCGCCGCCAGCGCGCGCAGCACCGCGCCGCGCTCCGCCACCGACCGCGCTGCCCACGCCGTCTGCGCAGCGCGGGCGTGCTCAGCGACAGTGGCCAGCGCCGCAGCGTTCAATGGCGCGATTTGATAGTCTGCTTCCCCGGTGCGCGGGTTGCGGACGATCATTGGTGCCCACTCCAGCACTCGACAATCTCACCGCCGCTCGCAAACCATGCCTCAGGCCGCGCCGCCAGCCCCGCCAGCAACCGCTCAAACGCGCCGATCCGATACGGCAATCCCATGATATAGGGCGTGATATGCAGCGGCAGCATCCGCCCGCCAAAGCGCGTCGCCTCACCCGCCAGCCAGTCAAACGCATCGCCAATCGACTGGGCATAGCTGTCCGCCGATTGCTGCTGCGTGGTGATGATCTGCCGGTCGGACAATTCATGATTGAGCGGCAGGTTGATGAGGCCGGTCGTCATTCGATACGGCAGTTCGTCATTCACCCAGTCACAGCAATAGGTCACACCCGCCGCTTTCAGGAGCTCCGCCGTGTTCCAGCTTTGCGACCGGGCGATTGACAGCCAGCCCGTGGGCCGCATCCCGGTCGCCTGCTCCAGCTCATCGAGCGAGCGGGCAATCAGCGCGCGTTCCTCATCGATGGGCAGGCCGCTGGCGATGGTCCCGTTCATGTCGGTTGAATGCGCGATGATTTCATGCCCCGCCGCCACTATGTCAGATATAAGTAACGGATAACGCTTGGTAATTTCACTATTCGTGGCAAAACTGGCCCGCGCGCCAATATGTTTAAGTACATCCAGTAAGCGATACACTCCGACCCGATTTCCATAGTCCCGCGCGGTATAATGGCGGTAATCGGGATAGGGGGTCTGCATATGCCCCGGCGCCCGAAATGGTGTGTCCGACGGCGTAATCGGGAACCATTCCAGGCTCACACACACCCACACCGCCACCGATTTCCCACCGGGCCACGCGACTGGCTGACGCTCGTGCATCGCCGACCAATCATACAGATCATGGTCATAGCCATGGCGGCGATGCGGGTATTGGAGATAGGCGGGGTCGAGCGTCATTGCTGCGCCCGCCACACATCAACAATCTCACCCGCCGTCGCAATCCACGCCCGGCCATCCGCCGCAACATGGCGCAACGCCTCCTCAAACGGCCCGATCCGGTGCGGCTGCCCGATCAGATAGGCGTGGAGCGGAATGCACATCACCGTGCCCGATTGCTCCCCCTCCACCGCGAGCCGCTCAAACTGCCGGATCAGCGTTTCGGCATAGTCCCGCCCCGACATGTTATAGACGAAAAAACCATAATGATCGTTGACCTCCAAACTATAGGGGATCGATACCAGATTGCCGGTCGCGGTTTTCACCGGCTGCACCTGGTCATCATGATAGAGGTCGCAGGTGTAATCGAGACCATATTCGGCGATTAGGTCGAGCGTGCGCGGCGTGTGGGTCAGGGCAGGGGCCAGCCACCCACGGATCGTCTGCCCGGTCGCCTCGCGCACCGTGCGGATCGAATCCTCGATAATCGCCCGCTCCTGCGCCTCGTCCATCCCATAGGCGTAGCGGGTGTTATATATCCCATGGCTGAAAAACTCCCAGCCGCGTGCGTTCGCGTCCGCCACCACCTCGGGATGATGCTGGCACAGCGCCACCGACAGGCTCACCGACCCGGGGAAGCCATGCTTGCTCATCGCCTCCGCCATCCGCCAGTGCGACACGCGGTTACTATGGTCGCGGTGGCCATAGCCGACGACATCTGGATGCGGCCGTGCCCACGCTTTGCGCTGCGGATGTGCGGGCGGGTCAATCTCATAATATTCAAGGTTCGGCGCGACCCACACCGCCACCGACTTGCCGCTCGGCCAGTTAATTTTTGGCCGCCCGCGATAGGGTGCATAGTCGTAAAGCTGCGGGTCGCCATTCATCTACCCTCTCCCTCCAGGGGAGAAGGACAGCTTGCCACAGGCAAGCAGGGAGAGGGGAGTCACGCCCGCCCCTCCAACCAATCCACCACCACCTGCACCGGCTCAACATCGGCATATTTCAGCTGCAGATCCGTCAGACTGGCGAAATGATAGCTCTCATGCTTGTCGGCGCAGGTTTCAACGGGGACCATGGTGCGGTAGCCATGGGACAACGCATCAACCGCCGTCGCCCGCACACAGCCCGATGTGCTGCCCCCGGTAATCACCACCGTATCGACCCGGTGAAACACCAGAAAACTCGCCAACGGCGTCTCAAAAAACGCGCTCGGCATCCGCTTGGTATATTGCAGGTCACGAGCGTCCACCTGACAGCGCGGATCATAAGCGTGGCGCTCGCTATCATAGCGGATATTCTGCAAACTGTCGGGCGTATCGCTCCGCGTGCCCCAGACGCCCGCATCATCGCCATGGTCGGCATAGGCAACGCGCGTCCACACCACCGGCATCCCCGCCGCTCGCGCCAGCGCGGAAATACGGTTGGTATAAGCGATCTGCTTAGGGTCAGTTTCATAGGCGGTCGCGAACAGATCGGTGCGCGTATAGGCCTGCTGGAAATCGACATTGATGATCGCCAGTTTTTGACCGAACCCAAATTTCTTGCGTGCCGGGTTGGCCATCACCTCCTCGAACAACTGGCGCGCGGTCTTGCCGTCGCTGACCATTTTTGTGCCCTTCAGCGCCATCACCCGCCCCATATTGCCAATTAATCACTTTTACCCGCACAAAGGGGCTTGTCGAGAGCAATTTGTCCGGACAAATTACACAGTAATGACCATCACCCGCCATTATCTGACAATAACCGATGCAGGCGGGCCGCGCCGTGTGCATTATCGGCGTTGCGGCAACGGCCCGACGCTGCTGATGGTCCACCAAAGTCCGCGGTCGTCGAGCGAATATGAAGCGTTGATGCTGCAATGGGGCGCGCATTTTACCTGCATCGCCCCCGACACCCCAGGTTTCGGCCAGTCCGATCCGCTGGCCAACGCGGCGCCAGAGATTGAGGATTTCGCCGACGCGCTGGTTGCCTTTGCCGTTGCAGTGGGGATCACATCGATCCTCGGTTACGGCTTTCACTCCGGCGGGATCATGCTGGTCACCGCCATGCGCCGCCACATGGCGCGTTTTACTGGGTTGGCGATCGGCGGCTATGCCATCTGGAACGACGCCGAACGTGCCAAAATCGGCCCGCCCTATATCCCGCCTAATCCACCAACTGCTTATGGTGAACATCTGGTGTGGCTGTGGAACCGCATATTGGAACAGAGCTGGTACTTCCCATGGTTTGAACCAGCGGACGCCAACCGCATGGCGGTCGCCCATGCCGATGTCGCGCGTATCGATGTTATTATTCAGGATATGCTGAATAGCGGCGACGCTTACCGCCTTGGCTATGGCGCGGTGCTGCGCGCGGGGCGGGATATTCCGCCTGCCGATGCCATCACCCCGCCGGTGCGGATTACCGCTTATGCCGGCGATCCGCTGGCCCAGCATCTGACCCGGATCACCGATACGCCCGCCGGCTGGGAAGCCTATGCGGTCGCCACGCCACAGGCGCATCAGGATGAGAGCC
>JANOPV010000110.1:0-2581 GCA_031422035.1 Sphingomonas sp.
CTTCTGGCAGCAGGATCGTGAGCTGTGGCGGCGCGCCAGGATCGCCTTTGACGAGGCGCACAGCATCAGAATCGCCGCCGGGGGCGAGCCAGCGGCGGTAGTCTTCGGGGTCGGCGACCGTCGCAGACAACGCCACGCGCCGCATGTCGGGCGCGATTGCCTGCAACCGGCTGAGCGACACATTCAGCAGATCGCCACGCTTGCCCGATGCAAACGCGTGCACCTCATCGACAATGACGGTTTTCAGGCCACCCAGCATCGAAAAACTATCGGGATAGGAGAGCAACAGGCTCAGGCTTTCAGGAGTGGTGAGCAGAATTTGCGGCGGTCTTGCGCGCTGCCGCGCCTTGCGATCCGACGGTGTGTCGCCGGTGCGTGTTTCGACGCGGATCTCGAGGCCAATCTCTTCTATGGGGGCGAGCAGATTACGCTGCACATCGACCGCGAGTGCCTTGAGCGGAGAGATATAGAGCGTGTGGAGACCGTCGGTCGGCGATTCGATCAGATCGGCAAGCGTCGCGATGAAACCCGACAGCGTTTTTCCCGCTCCCGTGGGTGCGACCAGCAGCGCGTGTTCCCCCGCCTTTGCCGCGTCGAGCATCTCCAACTGGTAACGGCGCGGCTGCCAGTCTTTGCTGGCGAACCATTTCGTCAGGATTTCAGGGAGGCACGCCACACTGCCCTAGCTGGGTGCTGGGGCAGTGTGGGTCAACCCCAAGGTCTCGGCGATGCTTTACGACATCCCCACCACGCCGCCATCGGTGCGGGTGATCACAATCGTTGCAGAGCGCGGACGTGATACCGCGGCAGGATCGGTCTGGCTGGCGGGCCAGTTCGAAGGGAAGGTGTTGGGGAAGCCTGTCGTCGTGTCTTCGCCAGGATGCTGGACGTTCATGAACACCGTCTTGCCATCTGGGGTCGAGTCGATCCCGGTGATTTCGCATTCCTTGGGTCCGACAAGGAACCGCTTGAGCTTCACACCCGGCGCTGCGCCGATAATCGTCTGTTGCGTGACGGTCGTGCCCGCAGCGGTGGTGCTGGTAACCATCCTAGTCGTGCCGTCGCCTACCGTGCCCGGCTGGCCAACGAGCATCATACAGTTGGTGACGTCGGTAAATGCGCCGTCATCGGTCTGAATCCATAACAAAGGCGAAACGAGGCCGCCTGCGTTTTGCGGGCGCGAGAACCACAGTCCGTCGGGGCTCGATAGATCGTTGGTGGCATCGAGATTCGACAGGTTGATGTTGGTTGCATCGAGATCCGCCCCCGACCCGAACACATAAATGTCCCAGCGAAAGGTCAATGCTTCGGTCGTGTTTCCAGCTTCGCGAAGTCGGATGATGTGGCCGTTGCGGTTCGACCGCGTTGTGCTTGGCGGATCGACATAGACGCGCGGATTGGCCGCATCGACTGGCAGCGTTGTGCCGTTGCGGTTGGGGCCATTGGTTAGTGTCAGATAGACTTCGCCATTGCCCGGATTGACCGCAGTCCACTCGGGGCGATCCATCCGTGTGGCACCCTGGGCATCAGCGGCGAGGCGACTATGGATGCAAACATCGCCCTGATCGGCAAAGGCATAAGCTGCATTGGCCGCCGTCACATTGCCTTGACCGAATACCAGTGGCAGCCATTGCCCTGAGCCATCGGCATTGAACTTTGCCGCGTAAAGCGTGCCGCTATCGAGATATTTGTCACCGGTCGCAATGCGGTTTGCGGTCGTCGCGTCAGCTGGAGCCCATGGCGCAGCTGCCACAAATTTGTAGAGATACTCGCCGCCTGAATCGTCGCCCATATACCAGGCTGGCTTGACGCCTGAGACGAACAGACCGGGCCACGCGCCTTCCTTTGCCATTCGGCCCATTGCGGTGCGCTTGCGTGGCACAGATGTGGGGTCGTAGGGATCGATTTCGACCGAATAGCCGAAGTGATTATATTCATTGCGGAAATCGCCCGTGCCATCGGCAGCGGTCGCAGGATCGCTCGTCATGTTGAACTTGGAAAACCGCGTATCACCGGCATCGGTTGCCGGAGCTGTCGTCCACGCAAAGTTTCCACCACCAGCTGCAGCACGGCCGTAGCGGGCCAAGGCTGTCTGAACCTTCGCACTGCGCAAAGGAATATCGCTCGCGTCGCGACGGAAATATCCTGACCAATTTTCTTCGCAGGTGATGTAAGTGCCCCAAGGTGTGAAGCCGTTTGCGCAATTGTTCAGGGTGCCGCGTCCCGCAGTCCCGTCTGCCGAAAAGCGCGTCCGCAGCAAGGCGTTTCCACGCGCCGGGCCACTAAACTGCATCGGGGAGAGCGGCGTGATGCGGCGGTTGAGCGAAGACGACTGGTTATAAGCCCATACGCCATTGGTGCCGCGCGCCACTTCGACAATGCTGACGCCGTGCGCTTCGATCTCTTTGATGACTTCCGCAGCAGGGCGTGGGGAAGAGCTCGGCCCGTTGGGATGAAGGTAGCGTTGGACAATATTTTCATGGTTGATACACAACACGCCGCGGCTGTTGCTGGTCGGATCGGGCGTTGTGCCAGTGGCGGCAAGTCCGAAATAGTACATTCCGTCGTGCTGATCGCCGGA
>JANOPV010000111.1:0-2528 GCA_031422035.1 Sphingomonas sp.
GGCAAGCGGCGCTCGGCAAAGCTGCTGCGGACATTCAGGAAGGCGGCGATGTCGGCGGGGATGTTGCCCGCGCGGGCGAGGGTGATGGTGCCCCCGATACAGCTGATCCGCACCTGAGACTGGCCACCATTGCCAAATAATGCGCTGCTGGAGCCAACGCGGCTGAGATAGGTCCAATCGCCCGGTGCCAACGGCGCGACACTCCATTCGCCGGAATAGCGTTCAGCCGGGGCTTGCGGAGCCGCTGGCGGCGCAGCAGGGGGCGCGGCAGGGGTTTGCGGCGGTCGCGGCGCGGCTGGTGGTGGCGTGCTGGGTGCAACGCAGGAGGCGAGCAGCGGCAGGATCAGCCAGGGAAGAATGCGGAAAGCCATGCGCGAGGCTATGCCCGTGTGCGCGGAATGGGGCAAGGGCGGGGGTGGTGGCGTGCGGGACAGGGGCGGGCGGCTGGGGGTTAGGCAGCGCGCTTGGTTATGCGATCTAGCTCAGGGCCGTTGGCGCGCCGCTCTTCTTCAAGATCATAATCGATCTGCAAGCCTAGAAAAAACCCCTCGGTCATGCCGAAATAGCGGGCAAGCCTGAGGTCGATATTGGCATCAACGGACAGGTTGCGATCCAAAATCGCTGACAGGCGAGCGGCTTCGATCCCCGATCCTGTGGCAACCTCGTTAAGGGGAATTTCGCCACCGATCAGGAAGTCATGGCGCAGGATGTCGCCCGGATGGACATTGTCCAACAGGTCGTCA
Source organism: Sphingomonas sp. (assembly GCA_031422035.1). Classification (GTDB taxonomy): domain Bacteria; phylum Pseudomonadota; class Alphaproteobacteria; order Sphingomonadales; family Sphingomonadaceae; genus Sphingopyxis. The sequence goes on from JANOPV010000111.1 coordinate 744, forward strand.
TCCCTTGTGATAGTCCTCGATCCGGACATTCTCCGCGCCTCCGTCAGACCAGTTGAAGCAAATGCGCCACTGCCGGTTGATGCGTATACTATACTGCAAAACCTTAAAGCCTTTCAACTGCTCAAACTGGTTCCCGGCTGGGACCCGTAGGTCATAGAGATTGCTGGTGCGATTGATCTGCCGCAGCTTTCGACGGGCAATGCCCTGAATGTCCGACGGCAGCTTGCGGCTGCGGCGGCCATTCCAGACGGTTTCAGTTTCAGGGTCGGCGAAGGAGCGGATCATTGGCTACATTTCCATCAAAGGCAGCCCTCTAACAATCAGACTCCCCGAGTAATGCAATGTAATTTTCGTAAAAAACCTGAAGTTATTCACATTTCACCGCCCCCACTTCATCTTGCTCGCCTTCCCGAACCGCCCTTTCCGCGTGCCCGGCTTGCCCTCGTTGCTCCGCCCCACTCTCGGCGCGCGGCTTTGCTCATGCGGCAGGCCCAGCTCATCAGCCTCCAATTTGCGGATCTCATCGCGCAAGCGTCCAGCCTCTTCAAACTCGAGGTCGCCTGCCGCTTTGCGCATTTTGCCTTCGAGTTCCTCGATATAGCCGCGCAGGTTATGGCCGACCATGTTGGTGCGGCCGTCCTCCAGATCGAGGCTGACTTGCACGCCGTCGCCTTGGCTGACATGCGCCATAACATCGCTGATGCCGCGCTTGATGGTGGTCGGGGTGATGCCATGTTCGGCATTATAGGCCTCTTGGCGGGCGCGCCGCCGGTCGGTTTCGGCGATGGCGCGTTCCATGCTGCCGGTCATCCGGTCGGCATAGAGGATGACGCGGCCATCGACGTTGCGCGCGGCGCGGCCGATGGTCTGGATCAGGCTGGTTTCGCTGCGCAGGAACCCCTCTTTGTCCGCGTCCAAAATCGCGACCAGCCCGCATTCGGGAATGTCGAGGCCCTCACGTAGCAGGTTGATGCCGACCAGCACGTCGTAAACCCCCATGCGTAAATCGCGGATCAGCTCAATCCGCTCCAGCGTCTCGACATCGCTGTGCATGTAGCGGACCTTCAAGCCCGCCTCATGCATATATTCGGTCAGATCCTCGGCCATCCGCTTGGTCAGGGTGGTGACGAGGGTGCGATAGCCGTTCGCGGCGGTCGCCTTGGCCTCCATGATGAGGTCGTCGACCTGTTCCTCGACCGGGCGGATGGTGACCGGCGGATCGATCAGGCCGGTGGGCCGGATGACCTGTTCGGTGAAGACGCCCTGGGTGCGGTCCATCTCCCACGGCCCCGGGGTCGCGGACACGAAGGTCGATTGCGGGCGCATTGCGTCCCATTCGTTAAACCTGAGTGGTCGGTTGTCGATGCAGCTGGGCAGGCGAAAGCCATATTCGGCGAGCGTCAATTTGCGGCGATGATCGCCCTTGGCCATCGCGCTGATCTGCGGCACCGTCTGATGGCTTTCATCGACGAACAAGAGCGCGTTTTCAGGTAGATATTCAAACAATGTCGGCGGCGGTTCACCCGGCAAGCGCCCGGTCAGGAAGCGGCTGTAATTCTCGATCCCCGCGCAAGAGCCGGTCGCACCGATCATCTCCAGATCAAAATTCGTACGCTGCTCCAGCCGCTGCGCCTCTAGCAATTTACCCTCCGCGACAAGCTCCTTCAGCCGCTCGGTCAGCTCATGCTTGATCGCTTCGCTCGCCTGTTTCAGCGTCGGCCCCGGCGTTACATAATGCGAATTGGCATAGACGCGGATGCTGTCGAGGGTCGCCGCCTTCTTGCC
>JANOPV010000112.1:0-5139 GCA_031422035.1 Sphingomonas sp.
CATCATCTCCGCAAAGCTGAGGTTGCTATCCGCGCCCATCGCCAGCAATTCCTCGCCCGAGGTGAACGGATAGGGCAGCGTCAGCTCGTCTTCTGCCCCTTGCGCATTACGGCCCGCCTCATCCTCATCGACAACGAACCCGCCGCCGATGGAATAATAGAGACGCGTGGACAGCACCGCACCATCGACATCCTTCGCCGTGAACTGCATGGCATTGCTGTGATAGGGTTTGCGCTCGCGCTGGCGAAAGCGGATGTCGCGCAACGGATCAAAATCCACAGCATGCGTGCCCGCCAGCACCAGCACCCGCTCACCACAAGCGCGTTGCCAGATGGCCGCGATCCGCTCCGCATCGGTCGCATCGGGCAGCTCCGCCGCCAGCCCGGCCGCGACCGCCGTATCGGTCGCATGGCCCTTACCGGTCAGCGCCAGCGAGCCATAGAGATCAACTGACACGGCAGTCACGTCGGCGAGCAAGCCCTGATCCGCCAACAGCGTCGCAAAACGTGCCGCAGCGAGCATCGGCCCGACCGTGTGTGACGATGATGGCCCCACCCCGACCTTGAACAATTCAAAGATACTAATCGCCATAAATGGAGGTTAGCCCAGCGGCGCGGATGCCGAAAGTTGCAATCGCAACCGCATTTTAAGCCGCCGCCACGCTCCGCCGCTCGGCCAGTTCCTGGTTGAGCATTTCGGCCAGCAGGAACGCCAGTTCAATGCTCTGCGCCGCATTCAACCGCGGGTCGCAATGGGTGTGATAGCGATCCGCCAAGTCCATTTGCGTCACATCGACCGCGCCGCCGGTGCACTCGGTCACATTCTGACCGGTCATCTCGATATGGATGCCGCTGCCGAAACTTCCCTGCGCGCGGTGGACCGCGAAAAATCCCTTCACCTCAGCCAATATCCGCTCGAACGGGCGGGTTTTATAGCCATTATTGGTCTTGATGACATTGCCGTGCATCGGGTCGCATGACCACAGCACCGGATGCCCCTCGCGCTGCACCGCGGCGACCAGCGGCGGCAACCCAGCCTCGATCTTGTCGTAGCCATAGCGGGTAATCAGCGTCATCCGCCCGGCCTCGCGGCCCGGGTTCAGCGTGTCGAGCAGCCGCAGCAGCGCGTCCGGCTCCATGCTCGGCCCGACCTTCATGCCAATCGGATTACCGACCCCGCGCAGATATTCGACGTGGCTACTGCCCTCAAAGCGGGTACGGTCACCGATCCACAGCATGTGCGCCGACGTATCATACCAATCGCCGGTTAGGCTGTCCTGCCGGGTAAGTGCCTGCTCATAGGGCAGCAACAGCGCCTCATGGCTGGTGTAAAAACTCGCGGTCTTCAGCTGCGGCACGCTCTCGGCATCAATGCCGCACGCCGCCATGAACTCCAGCGCTTCACCGATCCGGTCAGCGACATCGCGATATTGCGTCGCCCACGGGCTGCGGCCCATGAAATCATGGGTCCAGGCGTGAACCTGTTGCAGGTTCGCATAACCGCCCGATGAAAACGCCCGCAGCAGGTTCAGCGTCGCCGCCGACTGTGAATAAGCGCGCACCATCCGCTGCGGATCGGGCACGCGGCCCTCCGGCGTGAACGCAATGTCGTTGACGATGTCGCCGCGATAGCTAGGCAGCTCAATATCGCCCTGCACCTCAGTATCGCCAGAGCGCGGTTTGGCAAATTGCCCGGCCATCCGCCCGACTTTGATCACCGGCAGTTTTGACGCAAAAGTCAGCACCACCGCCATTTGCAGCAGCACGCGGAACGTATCGCGGATATTGTTCGGGTGGAATTCGGCAAAGCTCTCGGCGCAATCGCCGCCTTGCAACAGGAACGCCCGCCCATCGACTGCTTTCGCCAGATCAGCCTTCAAATTGCGCGCTTCGCCAGCAAATACCAGCGGCGGATAGTTGGACAATGTCGCCTCAGCCTCAGCCAGCGCGGCGGCGTCTGGCCAGCTTGGCATCTGCCGCGCCTCCGCCAGTTTCCAGCTATCCGGGGCCCAATTCGCCGCCACTACCGTCATCCTTTTCGTTGCTCAGGAGACGCCCATAGCGCCAGAACCCGCCGCGCGCCATGAAAGCTTGCTGGCGCGGCGGCAAGCTGCGCTTGGGGGGTGAGTTAGCAGTAGATGGGCCGTATCGACAAACACCCCATCAGATAATATTGCCACAAGTGCGGGCTATCCGATCTGTGCAACCCGGCATCCTCAAGACCGTGTAAACTAAAGGCTCCTCTCTTGCTGCTCCCCCCCCAGCGCATTGCCCCTGCCGTCGCCCGCATCACCCTGTTGGTCAGCACCGCGCTGCTGACGGTGCCAGCATTCGCGCAGGACGAGGTGCCGCAGCCTGTCGCGGCCGCACCAGAAACACCGGCAAACGCGCCGCCCCCACGCCCCGATGACATCGTCGTCACCGCGGAACGCGGGCCGGGCAGTGTCATCACAGATGTCCAGCCCGACGAAGTACTCGACGAAGCGGCCATCGCCAGTTTCGGCGCGTCCAACCTCACCGATCTCTTGGCGCAGCTCGCGGTGCGAACGCGCGGTTCACGCGGACGCGGTGATGGCGGGCAACCGGTAGTGTTGCTAAGCGGTCGGCGCATTTCGGGTTTTGGCGAAATCCGCAATCTGCCGCCTGAGGCGATCCAGCGGGTCGAGATTTTCCCTGAAGAAGTCGCACTCGAATATGGCTATGCCGCCGATCAGCGGGTCATCAACTTCATCCTGCGCCCGCGTTTTTCCGCGCTGACGACGGAGATTGAGGGCGGCGGCGCGACCGCTGGCGGCTATTGGACGCAAGAGGCAGAAGCTTCGCTGCTCCGCCTATCCGGCACATCGCGTCTGAACGTCACGGTCGGTTATGATCGAGCGTCGGCGTTGACCGAGGATGAGCGCACCATCGTCCCGACCACGCCAATCATCCCCCTGTCGCTGGGCGGTGCCATCACTGCGCCGGGTGGCGGCGAAATTGACCCGGCCCTGTCAGCAGCGGCGGGTCGCGTCGTGACCTTGGCCGGCGTTCCCGCTGGCGGTGGGACGGTTGCGCAATTTGCCGCGCTGACCAACATCGTCGGCGGGTTTGACCAAGGTGCCGGACGCACATTGCTCCCGCAAACCGACACCTATAGCGTTGACCTGACCTTTGCCCGGCCATTGAGCACCACCGTCGGCGCCTCGCTAAATGCGCGATATGAACGGATCGATTCAGCGTCATTGCTGGGGTTTGTTCCCGCGACGATTTCCGTCCCCGGCCCCAATCCGGCATCCCCCTTCACCAACGATGTCGTCCTGACACGCGTTTTTGATGGTGAGGCATTGCGCGGCGCAGCGCGGTCGGAGGCCTACCAGGCAGGCACCAGCATCGATGGCCGTTTCGCCCGCTGGCGCTGGTCGCTGACCGGAACCTATGATGGCCGCGTGTCGAGCACGGCCAACGAACGCAGTTTCGACATTGCGGCATTGCAGGCCTCAGTAAACGCAGGGTCAAACCCCTTTGCCGCTGATGTCGCGAGCCAAACGACAATGCTCTCACCCGATTTGTCGCGGACCGTGACCCACACCTTTAACACCGACCTCGTGCTCTCGGGCGGCCTGTTCGAACTGCCCGCCGGGCCGGTGCGGACCACCTTGCAGGGCGGATGGCGCAGCATTGACCTTAGTGGCCGGTCTGAACGATCGGGTGTGACGACCCTCACTGATCTTGGCCGCACCGCGACGACGGTGAGCGCCAATTTGGACGTGCCCATCGCCAGCCGCAATAATGATGTTCTCGACTTCATCGGCAACCTGTCAGCCAATGCTCGCTACAGTCTGCGAGACGTCAGCGACTTTTCGACGCTGACCAGCTGGACGCTTGGCCTGAATTGGTCGCCGCTTGACCGGGTAAGCTTTCTCGCCACCTGGATCGGTGAAGAAAGCGCCCCCACTGTCACCCAGCTTGGCGCGCCAGTGCAAGTCACACCGTTGCGGGTCATCTATGATTTTACCCGCGGTGAAACCGTGCTGGCGACCGTTACCAGCGGGGGAAACCCAGCGCTGCTCGCCGAAACCCGCCGCGATTTCCGGGCGCAAGCGAGTTGGGAGCCGATCCGCGATGTCGACCTCAACTTGACCGCGAGCTACGCCCGGGTGCGCAGCACCAACACCAGCGCCTCCTTCCCGCTGCTGACCGCAGAGATTGAAGCCGGCTTTCCCGGTCGCATCGTGCGCGGCAGCGATGGCCGCATCGTCAGCGTCGATCAGCGCCCCGTAAATTTTGCCGCCACCCGCGCTCAACAAATCCGCTGGGGCGTCAGCTTTTCGCGCAGCTTTGGTCAGCCGCAGCGCGGCCCCGGCGGGCCGGGCGGGCCGGGCGGCGGCATGATGGGCATCCCGGGTGGCGGTCGTCCAACTGGCACAGCGCCGCCCGCTATACCCGGCACCCCCGGCGCTGGCGCGCGACCTCCCGGCGGGCCGCCGGCAGGCGCAGGGCGCGGCGGTGGCGGCGGTCGTGGCGGCGGCGGCTTTGGCGGCTTTGGCGGCATGTTCGGCGGCGGTATGGGCGGACGCTGGAGCATCGCGGCCTATCACACCGTCGTCTTTGAGAATGAGATCCTCATCCGCCCCGGCGTGCCGGTGCTAGACCTCATCGATGGTTCCGCGACCGGCGAAAGCGGCGGCGTCGCCCGGCATCAGGTCGAGTTTGAGGGCGGACATTTCCATCGCGGCGTCGGTTTTCGCCTCAATGGCACCTGGACCGCGCCAACCACGGTGAATGGCACCACCGTCCCCGGCGGTGGCACCAGCGGCGACCTGAGCTTTGGGTCACTGTTCGCGGTCAACGCCCGTGCCTTCGTCGATCTCAGCCAGCAGGCCAGCCTGACCCGCGCGGTTCCGTTCCTACGCGGCAGCCGCATCCGCCTCGCGGTCGATAATGTCTTCAACGACATCCGCGATGTCCGCGACGCGGGCGGCCTCGTGCCGCTGCGCTACCAGCCTGGCTATGTCGACCCAGCGGGCCGCACGTTCGAGCTCAGTTTCAGGAAACAGTTTTGAGCAGGCTCACCCCTTGTCAAACAACCCCGCCAGCTGATCGACCATCGCCCCGCCCAGTTGCTCGGCGTCCATGATCGTCACCGCCTTGCTATAATAGC
>JANOPV010000113.1:0-2814 GCA_031422035.1 Sphingomonas sp.
CGCCGCCGCTGCCCGCGCCCAGCTGCGCGACGCCGATGACGAGCTGACCTCACCGCCGCGCGTGGACGTGCGACAGCCGGTGGTGGTGCCGCCGCGATAACGACAGTTCCGTCGGGCTGAGCGGTCAACTTGCCACCGCCATACCAAACACGTCATCCCCGACGGGATCGAGGGTCCATGACCTGACGCCTCGGTTTATGGACGCCCCGGTCGAGTCGGCCAATGACAATAGCGCGACGGTGCGATGCGGCGGGGGATCAGCGTTTGGTGGTCGCTCCATTGATTCCCGCGACGCGCACGATTATGACGCTAGTGCAGCTGTGGCGGCCCGTATCCGGGGTCGCCTTTTTTGCTTGGAAAGGTCCAACCCATGTCGATCACGCCGTTGATGCCCGTTTATCCACGCTGCGGCTTTCGCCCGGTGCGCGGCGAAGGCGTGTGGTTGATCGGTGAGGATGGCAGGCGTGCGCTGGATTTTGCCAGCGGCATCGCGGTCAATCTGCTCGGCCATGGCCATCCGCATCTGACCAAGGCGATCCAGGATCAGGCGGCGACGCTGATGCATGTGTCGAACCTTTACGGCAGCCCGCAGGGCGAAGCCTATGCGCAGCGGATCGTCGACACGACCTTTGCCGACACGGTGTTCTTTACCAATTCAGGTGCCGAAGCTGTCGAGTGCGCGATCAAGACGGTGCGCGCGTTTCATCAAAGTACGGGCAGTGACCGGTTCGAGATCATTACCTTCAAAAACGCGTTTCACGGGCGGACGATGGCGACAATTTCGGCCAGCAATCAGGACAAGATGCATAAGGGTTTTGCACCATTACTGAACGGCTTCGTTTATGTAGATTTCGATGATCTTGAAGGCGCAAAGGCTGCTATCACTCCGAAAACAGCTGGTTTTCTTGTGGAGCCGATTCAAGGCGAAGGTGGCGTTCGTCCAGCGTCCGAGGCGTTCCTCCAAGGGCTGCGGGCGCTGGCGGATGAGCATGGCATCTTGCTGGCGCTCGATGAGGTGCAGTGCGGCGTGGCGCGCAGCGGAACGCTTTATGCCTATGAGCAATATGGCATCGTGCCCGATGTGCTGGCGACTGCCAAGGGCATTGGCGGCGGCTTTCCGATGGGGGCGTGCCTCGCCACCGAACATGCGGCGCGCGGCATGACCGTTGGCACCCATGGCTCAACCTATGGCGGCAATCCGTTTGCGATGGCGGCGGGCAATGCGGTGTGGGACGTGGTCGCGAATGATGAGTTTCTGAGCCATGTTCGGACGATTGGCGACAAGCTGCGGACCGCGCTGGAGCAATTCATCGGCAATTACCCAAACCTGTTCACCGGGGTGCGCGGGCGTGGTCTGATGCTGGGGATCATGATGACGCACGAGACGCGGGCGTTCGTCGCGCACCTGCGCGATACCCACGGCCTACTGACGGTGGCGGCGGGGGATAATACAATGCGCGTGCTGCCGCCGCTGATTATCGATGAGGGCGATATTGCGACCTTCATGGAGAAATTGTCAGCCGGTGCAGCAGATTATCAGCTGCCGGTTGCAGCGTGAGGCATTTCCTCAATCTCTCCGACGCTGGCGGCAACGCCATTGCCGCGATGATCAACGACGCACAGGACCGCAAAGCCGCGCGTGCCAGTTGGCCCAAAGGTCGGGTTGATACCGATGCGCCGCTCGCCGGGCATGTGCTGGCGCTGATCTTTGAGAAAAACTCGACCCGCACCCGAGTGAGTTTCGACATGGCGATCCGCCAGCTTGGCGGGACTAGCATCGTCATGGACTCAGGCGGGATGCAGCTGGGCCGGGGGGAGTCGGTTGCCGATACCGCGCGCGTGCTCTCCCGCTACGTCGACGCGATCATGATCCGCACCGATGACCATGCCAAGGTCGAGGAACTGGCGGCGCACGCGACCGTGCCGGTCATCAACGGCCTAACCGACCTGTCGCACCCGTGCCAGATTCTGGCTGACCTGCTGACCCTGATTGAGGGGCGCAAGCCGCTACCTGGGCTGGAGGTCGCGTGGCTGGGGGACGGCAATAATGTGCTCAATTCGCTGGTTGAAGCGGCGGGGCTGATGAAGTTTAACGTCCGCATCGGGTGTCCTGCGGGCTATGATCCCGACGCGGCATTTATCGGTGCGGCAACGGCGGCAGGCGCGCGCATCACCACGCACCGTGACGCACGTGAAGCGGTGGCGAGCGCGGACGTGGTCATCACCGACACCTGGGTGTCGATGGGCCAAGAGCATGTCCACAACAAGCTGGCGGCGATGATGCCCTACCAGGTCGATGAGCGGCTGATGGCGGCGGCGAAACCCGACGCCGCCTTCCTCCACTGCCTGCCCGCGCACCGCGAAGAAGAGGTGACGTCGGCGGTGATCGACGGCCCGCAATCGCGTATCTGGGATGAGGCGGAAAACCGGCTGCACGCGCAAAAATCGATCCTGCTCTGGTGTTTTGGGCTGATCGACCCCAGTTAAGCGCCATGACCGAACCGGCTGAAATCTTCTTCGACCAGCCGCTGGGCTTTGTCCTGGCGGAGCAGGACGCGCGTGGCCGGATCGTGCGGATGGGGCCGGTGCTCAACACCATCATGGCGGCGCACGATTACCCGCCGGTGGCTGAACGCGTGCTGGCCGAGGCGCTGGTGCTGACCGCGCTGCTCGGCGCGACGCTGAAGCAGGCGGATAGCCAGCTGACGCTGCAAGCGCAGACTGAGGGCGGCCCAATCGGGCTGTTGGTCTGTGATTACATCAATGGGCAATTGCGCGGTTATCTGTCGTTCGATCTGGAGCGGCTGATCGCGG
>JANOPV010000114.1:0-3767 GCA_031422035.1 Sphingomonas sp.
TCCAGGTCAGCGAACCAGGGGAAGCGCCGCGCATCGAAAAATTCGTCTGCGGGGAGAAAGGGGACCTGCACCCCCTCGCAGCGGTTAGTGAAAATCTGGCGGCGGCCGAGGCTGTGGTCGATACAGGCGGATATGCGCCGCGCATCCGGGCCAAGCGCCGCAAGCCGAGCACCGAGCCGGTCGTCCAGTGCCTGTGCCAGACCGGCATTATGCTGCGCCAGAAATGCCTGCCCCCGCTCTAGTGCATCGGCCACCAGCGCCGGACGTTCGGGCATTCCCGACGCCATCTGGACGACGGCGGCCCAGTGGATCGCGGCGCTGCGCGCGTCGTCAGTGCGCTGATGGAGTTCCGCCAGCCGGAGATGGGCGACGAAATCCAGCTGGTTGAGCGCGGTCGCCCGGGTCAGCGCCGCTGCTTCTCCCGCCACATCGCCCACGCTGCGATGCGCAGTTGCCAAGTTGAGCAGCAGCGGCCCGGCGGTGGGATCGGCGGCGACCGCCGCTGCGAAATGCTGCACCGCTGCGCCATGATCGGCAACGCTGAGCGCGTGCATGCCGAGCGCGTTGAGCACGCGCGGATCGGCGGGGGCGAGATCGAGCGCCGCTGCCAGCGCGCGTTCGGCCCCGGCACGGTCCCCTGCATCGCGCGCACGCGCCGCCGCTTGCAACGCCTGGGCGATTTGTTGTGACTGATCGGTCATTGGAGACGGCTAACCACAGGCTTTGCGTAAGTTCAAGCGGCGGAGAGAGCCTAAGCCCCAGTGCCTCGCCCTTGCGCTCTGGCGCGGTGTTGGCCAGATAGTGGCATGGCCGACACCGCAGCTCCCCCCTCGCTTTCGCCGCTTTGGCTGGCGCACCGCTATGAGCCGACGGCGGACAAGCTCCATTTTGTTGAGGCCAGCCGCGCGCAGCGCAGCGATATTGCGTTTCTGACGGATGAGCTGCTGGGCGATGCGGGCGCGCGCGGGGTGCTGACCCGCGCTGAGGCGGAGGCGCTGGGGCGGACCGCGACCGCGCCGCTGCATTTCGTCTTTCACTCGGCCTATTGCTGTTCGACGTTGCTCGCGAAGGCATTGGATGTGGCGGGCGTCGCCTCGACGCTCAAAGAGCCGCAGCTGCTGAACGATTTGGTTGGGTGGCGGCACCAGGGGGTCGATCCGGCCAAGGTCACGGCGATGCTGGCGCTGACCCTCAGTCTGCTCGCGCGGCCATTTGAAGCGCGTGAGGCGGTGATCGTCAAACCATCCAATGTCATCAATGCACTCATCCCGGCAATGATCGGCGGGCGGCCGGAGGCGCGGGCAATTCTGCTCTATGCGCCGCTGGAAAGCTATCTCGCGTCGATTGCGCGTAAGGGGATGTGGGGGCGGCTGTGGGCGCGCGAACTATTTTCGCGACAGCTGGTCGATGGGTTGGTGACGCCATTCGGCTTTGAGGGCCGCGACCATATCCTGCACACCGATCTGCAAACGGCGGCAGTCGGGTGGCTGGCGCAGCACAAGATGTTCCTTGAGACCGCCAAACGGTGGCCCGACCGAGTGCGGACGCTGAATAGTGAGACACTGGTGGCGGAGCCCAAGGCGGCGCTGCGTGCCTGTGCAACATTGTTCGGGCTGGCGCTGGACGATGCGGCGATTGACCAGATCATCAGCGCTGAATTTTCGCGCAATGCTAAGGACGGCGCCGTTTTTGCGCCCGGTCAGCGCGACGCGGATCGTTCGGCGGGCGAAGCCATCCACGCCGATGAGATCGCCAAGGTCGCGGTGTGGGCGGCAGCGGTAGCGGAGACGGCGGGCGTGCCGATGGATTTGCCAGGTGCGCTGCTGGGCTGAGCGATAGGTTCAGGACCGCAGGGCGCGGCCTTGTGCAGTCTCCCCGTACGTCATGCTGAACGCGTTTCAGCATCCATGGTCGGACCTTACCCTGGGGACCGGCGCTCCATCATGGGGCTAGGTTAGGCCGTGGACCCTGAAACAAGTTGGTAATTATCCCCTTGCGACAAGTAAGAGGATGCGCTATATAATCGGTATGAAGAGCAAAGCCCCCACCCTTCGCCAGTTTCAGGACCGCTTTCCAACTGAAGAAAGCTGCCTCGACCACCTTATGCGGACCCGCTTTGGCGAACGTCACGATTGCGACAAGTGCGGCAAGGAAGCGCGCTTTTACCGCGTCAACAACCGCCGCTCGTTTGCTTGCGAGTGGTGCGGCGCACAGGTCTATCCAACCGCCAGCACCCCATTTGACCGCACTCGCACCCCATTGCGCGACTGGTTTTTCGTCATGTTCCAGTTCTGCGCCAGCCGGAACGGCGTTGCCGCTAAAGAAGTCGAGCGCCAGCTTGGCGTCACTTACAAAACAGCGTGGCGCATGTGCCATGAAATCCGCAAATATATGGCGGCGGTTGACGGCGATGCGCCCATCGGCGGGGCAGGCTCGATTGTCGAGATTGACGAAACCCTGATCGGCGGCAGTGTTTCCGGCAAAGGGTCGGGTTACAAAGGCAACAAGACTTGCGTCGTCGGGATGAAGGAGCGTGGCGGTGATCTGGTCACCCGCGTTGTGTCGAGCCGCACCAAGCGCGCCATGCAATCGGTTATCGTTTCGCACGTCTTGCCCGGTGCGACTATCAGCACCGACGAATTTGGCGGCTATAAGGACATTGCACAGTCGGGCTATCGTCACATCACCGTCAATCATGCGGCTGGCGAATATGCCACCCCGTGCGGCAAGGGCGTCAACAGCCTTGAAGGCTTTTGGGCGCAATTGAAGCGCGGGATTAACGGCACTCACATTCATGTCAGCGGGAAGCACCTTCCGAAGTATCTGGGCGAGTTTGAGTTTCGCCACAATCGCCGACAGGTTCCGCACCTGATGCTTGACGAGTTGATGACGGCTTTTCAGCGGTAGGGGAAACCATCGCCGATAGCAGTTGGTCGAACCGGCTTTCTGTTTTACCAGTCATGGCAAAAACCCCTTTGGAACTGGATTTTTACTTCGTGTTGATCGGCCTCGGCAGTGGTGGGGCCAAAGGTTCCATTATTGAATATGCTCTCTTTGTGCGTCCGAATGATACTGGCGCTTTGAATTAGGGCACCGCTATCCTGCTCTTGAAGCAACAGCACAAATCGCCGATACTGCCCCTCTGTCATTCGCGTTGTTAGCAACAGTGAGACCGGCTGCACCGCGTCCAAAATGCGAGCGTCTATTTCTCTAAAAAGGTCTCTCAGTCGACGTTTCAAAGAGCGATCCTCGGCATGGACGCTCAAATTTTCAACATGAAAACCGCCTATTTTTACATCTCTGCCCGCTGCTATGGTTGGCGTTGGCACTGGGTCTTTTGGTTTGAGCCAAAACACTAGCAAACAGTAGGCGACAAAGACGCCGATTGCGATCCAGCCATAAAAGCGGATTTGCTCGTCGGTCATGGTCTGGCGCACCAATCGCCGAAACTCTTGCGTCCATGCGGTAGCGGCAACGCCGCATAAGCCAATGGAGACAGTGGTGAGCATCCATGGCAGTTTGCGAAGGATGTTATATATGATTCGCCGCATGTCTCGATCATGTCACAGCACCCTTACTTGTTGCAACGGGATAGTTGCTAACTTGTTTCAGGGTGACGATTTCCCCGATGGAGACAATATCCACGGTAATCCCGTTATCCCCGACGTCGACGCTCAGCCCTCGACGCCAAATCTTGATCGCGATGGCGGCGACGTTCCACCTTAGCAAAAGGCCCCCCATAGCAACAGGGCGGCCCGTTGCCGGAC
>JANOPV010000115.1:0-3994 GCA_031422035.1 Sphingomonas sp.
CGTCCTGCTGCTCTCGCCGCAAGGCACCCTGCTCAACCGGGGCACCGCAGGCAGTTGGCGCAACGCTGCGAGCCGCAGTCGCCAGACAATCTACGGCGCCTTTGCGCGCTTCCGTTCCCCGCCGATCCGGTGACAGCCCCAACGTCGCTGCTCTTCGTCTAAAACGCGCAATCCGGCCTCATTGCTGGCCTGTTCGACAGCGTGCACAAGGCCATATCCCCCGGGACTTACGCTTGCTCGCTCTGCGCTATAACCTATGGCGCACTGGCTATGCGGCCAGAATGGCGGGCATGGCTAACGGCGCAGCCATGGGACGCGGTGTTCACTTATCGCGGTGATTTTGTCCCGGCCCACCCGGCGCATAGCGATGTCGCATTGCCCGCCATTTTCCGCCGAGACGGCAGCGCAGGCCTCACGTTGATCGTCAGCGCGCCTGAGCTAGCAGCGACCAACGACGTCGCCGCTCTGATCGGCCTGATCGAACGCGCGCTGGCCTAACTCGCGACCCAACCAGCCACATCAGCAGCCACGCGGTTTGCCGCGCGGTTGAGAGCCGCACCGACGTTCGCAGCGTTCACCTCGCCCACCAGCTCACGCGCTTCAAAACGCCGCTGGGACACGGTCCCGCCATTGCCCGTCAGTCGTAGTGCTTGATAGGTAACCACAGCCTCGTTGGTCCCGGCCTCAACCCCAAATTCGAGCAATTCACCCGCCAGCAATTCGCCAGGCCCGGTGATATACTGGCTTTCATCGAGAACCAGCCGGTTGGTCCGCGCGGCGACCGTTTCTGACAGCAATCGCTGGAACAGCCGCGCCGGCGCCTCGACCCACTGCGCATCAGCAACATAGGCGATGCTGGTCGTCGTCGTTTGAACCGGGATGCGCGGGGTGCGCAGCATTTGGGGTACGCTCGGCACCAATACAGTCAGTGACGTCGCCACTGTGCCTTGTCGCGCGCTATTGGCGGGCGGCACATCGTCAGCGGACAGCGTCAGCAGGCTGTCGGGCACCGCGCCGCCCAGGCTGAGGCAGCCGGACAGGAGCAAGGCCGCGCTGGTTCCCACAGCGACTGCGCGAAGATAAGCGGCGCGGCTGGTCATATTCATCATCGCCATGCTCCTCAATTGCCGGGTTCATAATCGGGCAGCCGCTGGCCAAGTAGGCTGCCAGCACCCTGTTGTTCGATCCGCTCAGCAACATTGGACAATGTCGTCGCGCTGCGTCTCAGGTCACGCAACAACGCATTCGCCTCCGGGATGGTGCGGTTGGAGAAAGCGGTCAGTCCGGGCCGCGCCTCAGCGATCACGGTTTCCAGCGTGGCGATGGATTGCTGGGCGGACGCCACCGCCGTGCGCAAGTCCGCCAGCATCGGGCGTCCCTGTTGATCGAGCAGGCTTTCGCTGGTCGCCGCCAGACGGCCAATCTCTTCGGCTGCACGCCCGGCTTGCTGGGCCGCTATCCGTGCTTCGGTCATCGCCTGGGCCAGTTGCGGGCCATTGCGGTTCAGTGTCGCGGTCACCCCCTCAACATTATCGAGGATGTTCGACAGGCTCTGCTGGTTGCGATCATTGGCGAGCTCGGTCAGGCGCTCCGTCAACGTTGAGAGGCGCTCCAGCAACTGCGGCGCAGTGTTCAATAGTTCGCCCAATCCGCCAGAGCGAGTTGGAATCACCGGGCGGCCCGCTGGGCCAACTTCGGTGATCCGGGGCGCACCGCGTGCGGCGCCGTCCAACTGAATCTGTGATACGCCGGTGAAACCAACGCCTTGCAAGGCGGCGGTGATCCCCTGCAATACCGGAATCTCCTCATCCACTTCAATCCGCACCCGGACGAACTGTGGGTCTGGTCGCCACAGCGCGATGTCGATGACCTGCCCAGCAGGCACGCCGGAAAACAAAACCCCCGACCCTTTATTCAGGCCATCGACCGATTGCTTGAAGAATATATCATACTCGATCCGACCTTGTCCGCCGGCATTGGCCAGCCAGACGGTAAAGCCAGCGAGCGCCAGCAACAGCAACAGCGTGACGCCGCCCACCAGCAAATTATTTGATCGCGTTTCCATCGTATCAGGCCTTCCCGGCTGGGGGATGAGGGTTGGCGGTGCGCCGCTGATGCTCGCTGCCATGCGCGGCCCGACCGCGCGGGCCGCCGAAATATTCGCGTATCCACGGATGGTCGGTCGCCACCAGTTCGTCAATCGTGCCAATCGCGATCACGCGCCGGTCCGCCAATACCGCGACCCGGTCACACACCGCATAGAGCGTGTCGAGATCATGCGTGATGAGGAACGTGCTCAGGCCGAGCGTGTCGGTCAGCTCGCGGATCAATTCATCAAATGCCGCCGCGCTGATCGGGTCGAGCCCCGCCGTCGGCTCATCCAGAAACAGCAAAGCTGGGTCGAGCGCCAATGCCCGCGCCAGCGCCGCGCGCTTAATCATCCCGCCCGACAGTTCCGCCGGATATTTGGGGCCAGCATCGGCGGGGAGCCCCGCCAGCACCACCTTATATCCGGCAATCTGGTCCATCAGCTCGTCCGACAAATGCGGGTAGAATTCATGCAGCGGCACTTGCACATTTTCGGCAACAGTCAGCGTCGAAAACAGTGCGCCGCCCTGAAACAACACCCCCCAGCGTCGCCGCACATCGCGCAGGCTGGCGTCATCAGGCAGGTCGCGCGTCGGCACGCCAAACACACTGATTTCGCCTTCATCGGGCTCCTGTAACCCGATAATCGAGCGCATCAGCACCGATTTACCGGTGCCCGATCCGCCAACTACGCCAAGGATTTCGCCGCGCCTGAGGTCGAGGTCGAGCCCCTCATGGATGACCTGTTCGCCAAAGCTGTTGCGCAGGCCACGCACACTGATCGCAATATCGGCGCCGATGTCGGCGACCGGTGCCGGATCACGCTGGAGGATGCGGGCACGCGCCATCAATTCCACCCCAGCCCTGAAAAGAATACCGCGAAAAACGCGTCGAGGACGATAACGAGGAAAATGCCCTGCACCACGGCAGCGGTGGTCCGCAGGCCGACCTCTTCAGCATCGCCGCGCACCTGCATGCCTTCGTAACAGCCGGTCACTGCGATCACCATGCCGAACACCGGCGCCTTGATCAGCATCGCCCAGAAATCGGTCATCGGAATGATCTCCTGCAGCCGCTGCACATAGGTCAGTGGCGGGATGCCCAGACCAACCCAGCAAAACAGCCCGCCCCCGGCAATCGCGCACATGCTGGCGTAAAACCCCAACAGCGGCATCAGCAATATCGTCGCAGCGACGCGCGGAAAGACCAGAGCCTCCATCGGCGACACGCCAATGGTCCGCATCGCGTCCACCTCTTCGGTCAGGTTCATGGTGCCAATCTGTGCCGCGAACGCCGAACCGGACCGTCCTGCCACCATGATCGCCGTCATCAACAGCCCCAATTCGCGCACTGAGGAGCGGCCCACGAGGTTGATGGTGAATGTCTCAAGCCCGAACTGCTGTAACTGCACCGCGCCCTGCTGCGCGATGACTATCCCGATTAGGAAGGTCATCAGGCCGATAATCGCCAGCGCGCTGACACCGACAGTCTCAAACCGGGTAATGATCGCGTGCCAGCGCAGCCGTTGCGGGTGGCGCAGCAGCGACAGCATCGTCAGCAACGTCGCCCCGAAAAACGCGATCAGCCCGCCAAATTCGTGGATCGACAGCTTCACCGCCTGGCCGAGTTGCGCGATCATCCGCTCAATGGGGGACCGGCGATCGGGGCGGATGGTCACCGGCATATCCGCCGCCCCAACCGCCTCCAGTAGCATCATTGCCTCACGGCTCGCGCCAGTGATCGCCGCGCCATCTTCCTTGACGATCCGTTGCACCAGCCAGGCACCAACCGTGTCGATCCGCTCGACTGCCGACAGGTCAATTTTCCCGACGGCCCCGACCTCTGCCCGCAACGCCCCTAGCCGCTCGGGCAGGTCGGCGATACGCGCCAGTGTCAACCGCCCGGT
>JANOPV010000116.1:0-10223 GCA_031422035.1 Sphingomonas sp.
GTCCATCACCGCTACCGCCCGCAAGCCGCCAAAGATCGTGTAGCCAGCGGCGATGATCGCCATCGGCGCGGCGAACCACAGCAGCGAGATGTCGGTGCCAAGCATCGACGATAGGAACAGGCTGCCCGAATAGAGCGCGGCGGGCAGATAGATGGTGATCGCGCCAAACATGAACAGGAACGAGATGACGGTGCGGATGCTACGCCCGCCATAGCGGCGTTCGAGCAGTTCGGTGACGGTGGTGACTTTGTGTCGATAATAAACCGGCACGAACACGAACGCCAAAATCATCAACCCGGCAAAGCCGCAAATCTCCCACCAGGCGAGCAGCAGCATCTGATTGCCGTTCATCCCGACCAATTGTTCGGTGGACAGGTTGGTCAGGGTGATCGAGCCCGCAACATAGAGCCAGCTCAGACCGCCGCCCGCCAGGAACACGTCCTTGCTGCTATGATCCACCGCACCACCCACATTAGCGGCGGCGTTGGCGTGAGTCATCTGACGCACTTTCCACCAGGTCAGCAAGCCGATGGCGAGCGTGATCGCCAGCCCAACCCCGATTTGCACGGCATCCATCACCGGCGCGCTGCTTGTCATCGATCATCTCTCCCCGACCGCGCTCTATCGGCGCGAAATCCCTTCTAGCCGCGTTAACCCGTCTTGCGATAGAGGGGGAGCATGAGCGGTGAACCTATGCGCCTCGGCGTCTGTTATTATCCCGAACATTGGCCCGAGGATTGCTGGGCCGACGACGCCGCGCGCATGGTCGCGATGGGGCTCAGCCGGGTGCGGATCGGCGAATTTGCGTGGAGCCGGATCGAGCCCGAACCCGGCCGATATGACTGGGACTGGCTCGACCGGGCGGTTGAGGTGCTGCACGCCGCCGGGCTTGGTATCATCCTGGGCACACCAACCGCGACCCCGCCCAAATGGCTGGTCGATGCGCTGCCCGACATGCTGGCGGTGGACGCCGATGGCCGGCCCCGCCGGTTCGGATCGCGGCGGCATTATTGCTTTTCACATACAGGCTATCGCGCCGAAGCTGCACGGATCACCCGGGCGATGGCGGAGCGCTATGGCCATCACCCCGGCGTCACCGCGTGGCAGACCGACAATGAATATGGCTGCCACGATACCGTCATCAGCTATTCCGAGGCTGCCCGCGCGGGTTTTCGCCGCTGGTGCGCTGAGCGTTATGCTAGCATCGACGCGCTGAACGCGGCCTGGGGCACAGTGTTCTGGTCGATGGAGTATCGCAGTTTTGAAGAGATCGACCTGCCGCATCTGACCGTAACCGAGGTGCAGCCCGCGCACATGCTGGCCTTCCGCCGCTTTGCCTCCGACGAAGTAGTGGCGTTCAACCGGGCGCAGGTCGACATCCTCCGCGCGGCCTCCCCCGGGCGCGACGTCGTCCATAACTATATGGGGTTTTTCACCCAGTTCGACCATCACGCCCTCTCCCGCGATCTCGATGTGGCGAGCTGGGACAGCTATCCGCTCGGGTTCCTCGAACAATATTGGTTCAGCGATGCCGACAAGGCCGCTTATGCCCGCCAAGGGCATCCGGACATCGCGGCGTTTCACCATGATCTCTATCGCGGCTGCACCGCCGCTGGCCGCTGGTGGGTGATGGAGCAACAGCCCGGCCCGGTAAACTGGGCGCGCTATAACCCGGCGCCCTTGCCCGGCATGGTCCGGCTGTGGACGCTCGAAGCCATGGCGCACGGGGCTGAGCTGGTCAGCTATTTTCGCTGGCGGCAATTCCCGCAAGGCCAGGAACAGATGCACACCGGGCTGCTGCGGCCCGACAGCGTTGAGGCACCGGGGGCGGAGGAAGCGCGCGCAGCGGCAGTCGACATCGCCGTGATCGGCGCACTCGGCCCGCCGCCAAAACAGGTCGCGCTCGTTTTCGATTATGCCGGGGACTGGGTGACCGAGATTCAGCCGCAGGGGCGCGGGCAGCGTGCGCTGAAAGCCGCGTTTGACTGGTATAGCGCGCTGCGTCAGCTGGGCCTATCGGTGGACATCGTCTCCCCTGATACGCCGCTTGATGGCTATGCGCTGGTGCTGCTGCCCTGTGTGCCGATCATCGGTGATGCGCTTGCCGGGCGGCTGGCGGCTGTCGCCGGGTCGGTCATCATCGGCGCACGCGGGGGCAGCAAGACGGCGGAGCTCGCGATTCCCGCCAACCTGCCGCCTGGCCCGTTCCAGTCGCTGATCCCGCTAACGGTGGCGCGTGTCGAGACATTGCGCCCCGGCCTGCTCGCCGCTGCCCATGACGGCCTGATCGACGGCTGGCTGGAGCATATCGACAGCGCGCTGGTGCCGGAGATTAGCGCCGGTGGCCATGGTATCGTCTGGCGGCACGGGCACGCGCGCTATGTTGCGGGCGGCGCCGAACCAAAGCTGTTGGCGGCGCTGTTGGGCCGGGCGGCTGGTGAGGCGGGGCTGACGACGCTGGCGCTGCCCGAAGGCGTGCGCGTGCGCCATGTGGGCGACCATCTGTTCGCGTTCAACTATGCCGCGACCACGCGCAACGTGCCACTCCCCGCGTCGGCACAGCCGCTGATCGGGGACAGCCACTTGCAGCCCGCCGGGGTCAGTATATGGCACATGCGCAATGCGGGGGATCAAGCATGAATGAGCGGCGATGTGCGGTGCTGGTCACCGGCGGGGCGGGTTATATCGGCAGCCATGCGGTGCTGGCGCTGGCCGATGCTGGCTGGCCAGTGGTAGTGATCGACAATCTGGTCACCGGCTTTCGTTGGGCAGTGGATGCGCGCGCCACGTTCGTTGAGGGTGACATTGCCGACAGCGCGTTGATTGCGCGGATCATCGCCGACCATCAAATCGGCGCGATCCTTCATTTTGCCGGATCGGTCGTGGTGCCCGAATCGGTCACCGACCCGCTGAAATATTATGACAATAACACCGCCAAAAGCCGCAGCTTGATCGGCAGCGCAATCACCGCTGGCGTGCCACATTTCATCTTTTCCTCGACCGCCGCCACCTATGGCATTCCAAATGTTGCAGCGGTCACTGAGGACACCCCCCAGGTGCCGATCAACCCCTATGGCTGGTCGAAACTGATGACCGAGCGGATGCTCGCCGATGTCGCAGCGGCGCATGCGATGAACTATTGTGCGCTGCGATACTTCAATGTCGCCGGGGCCGATCCTGCCGGACGCAGCGGCCAATCGACCGCCGGGGCGACCCACCTCATCAAGGTCGCGGTGGAGGCTGCGCTGGGCAAGCGTGAGGGCGTCTCCGTATTCGGCACCGATTATGCGACGCCGGACGGCACCGGGGTGCGCGACTATATCCATGTCAGCGACCTCGCCGATGCCCATGTCCGCGCACTGGAGGCACTGATCGGCAATCCCGCTACCAGTTACCGGCTAAACTGCGGCTATGGCCGCGGCTATTCAGTGTTGGAGGTGCTCGACGCGGTCGACCGGATCACCAACCGGACCATCATGCGCCAGCTGGAGCCGCGCCGCGCGGGCGACCCCGATGCACTGATTTCCGATAATCGGGCCATTGTCGCGCAGTTCGGCTGGCAACCCAGATATGCCGATCTGGACACCATCGTCGCCCATGCCCTGGCCTGGGAACGCGGGCTAGCGGACCGCGCTTAAGGGTTGAGCAGGGCCAATATCTGACCCGCATATTCGGGGCGACAGATCAGTAAATCCGGCAACAGCGGCTCGGCACAATTATACACCAGCGGCGATCCATCGAGCCGCGAACAGTGCAGCCCGTGTGCCGCCGCGACCGCAACCGGCGCGGCATTGTCCCACTGATATTGCCCGCCCGAGTGCACATAAATGTCGCCTTCACCGCGCACTACTGCCATCGCCTTGGCCCCCGCCGAGCCCATCGGAATCAGCGTCGCGCCCAGCGCTTTGGCGACCAGCGCCGCCTCTGGCACCGGGCGCGTGCGGCTTACCAGCAGACGCGGCGGACCAGCGGGCGCGGGCAGCAAGGATGTGCTGTCACCGCTCGATAGCGTCATACTCAACGCCGGCAGTGCTACTGCGCCGATGCTGGCGACGCCGTCGATGACCAGCGCCACATGCACCGCCCAATCGTCGCGCCGTTCCCGATATTCGCGGGTGCCGTCGAGCGGGTCGATGATCCACACGCGCGATGCTGCCAGTCGGCTGCCATCGCAGGGCGCCTCTTCGGAGAGGATGGCGTCGTCGGGGCGGGCCGCGCGCAAGCCGTTGAGTAACAGGGCGTTGGCCCGCCGGTCGCCCTCATCGCCTAAGGCCGCGCCGGTCAGGTCGCTGGTGTCGCGCAACGCCAGCAGCAGCGCGCCTGCCGCCGTCGCCAGTTGAACCGCGAGTTCCGCATCGGTCACAGGTCGTGGCTCCACAGACCGACGACCCGCTCGACGATCAGCTCAGCAGCAGCTTCGGGGGTGATCTTGGTCGTATCGATGCGGATGTCGGGCGTTTCGGGCGGCTCATACGGACTGTCGATGCCGGTGAAGTTTTTAAGCTGTCCGGCCCGTGCCTTTTTATACAGGCCCTTCACATCGCGCGCTTCGGCGACGTTCAGCGGCGTATCGACAAAAATCTCGATAAACTCCCCAACCGGCAGCATAGCCCGCACCAGTTCCCGCTCCGCCCGGAATGGGGAGATGAACGCCGTCAGCACGATCAGCCCGGCGTCGGTCATCAGTTTCGCGACCTCCCCCACTCGGCGGATATTTTCCACCCGGTCGGCATCGGTAAAGCCAAGGTCGCGGTTAAGCCCGTGGCGAACATTGTCGCCGTCGAGCAGAAAACTGTGCCGTCCGAGCGCGTGCAGTTTCTTTTCCACCAGATTGGCGATGGTCGACTTGCCCGAGCCCGACAGGCCGGTGAACCATAAGAGGCGCGGCACCTGGCCCTTTTGCGCGGCGTGCGCCTCGCGGCTGATGTCGATCGCCTGCCAATGGACATTCTGCGACCGGCGCAGCGCGAAATGCAGCATCCCTGCGGCGACCGTCGCGTTGGTCAGCTTGTCGATCAGGATGAAACCACCAAGCGTCCGGCTGTCTGCATAGGGTTCAAACACCAGCGGTCGGTCGGTCGCAATGTCCGCCACGCCGATGGCGTTAAGATCGAGCGTTTTCGCCGCCAGCCGTTCCCCAGAAGTCCCTAAAGCGTTGACGTTGATCGCATATTTGGGCGGCTGCACTGTCGCCGATACCGTCTGCGTCCCCAGCTTCAGCCACAGCGCGCGGCCGGGGATCAAGGGCGCGTCCGCCATCCAGACGATGGTCGCCTCAAACTGGTCGGCGACCTCAGGCGGGGCGTCGGCAGCGGCAATCACATCACCGCGCGAGCAATCGACTTCATCGGCCAGCGTCAGCGTGACCGATTGCCCGGCGACCGCGTGCGGCAAGTCGCCATCAAAAGTGACGATGCGAGCGATGGTCGTGGTGCGGCCAGATGGCAGGATGCGCACCGCATCGCCGGGGCGCACGGTGCCGCTGGCGATCTGTCCGGCGAAACCGCGAAAGTCGAGGTCGGGGCGGTTGACCCATTGCACCGGCAGGCGCAGCGGGCGCGCGGCGTCGGCAGTGGCGTCGGCAGTGGCGTCGAGCGTCACCGCGTCAAGATGGTCGATCAGCGTCGGCCCGCCATACCATGGCGTATTGGCCGAACGCGTCGTGATATTATCGCCGACAAAGCCCGAGATCGGGATGCAGGTAAAGTCATCACTAATGCCGACCTCCGCTGCAAAGGCGCGATAGTCGTCGCAAATCGCATTATAGCGATCCCGATCATAGCCGATCAGGTCGAGCTTGTTCACCGCCAGGACGATGTGGCGGATGCCCAGCTGGTGAACGAGGAAACTGTGCCGCTTGGTCTGGGTCAGCACGCCCTTGCGCGCATCCACCAGGATGACCGCCAGATCGGCGGTCGACGCGCCGGTCACCATGTTGCGGGTATATTGCTCATGCCCCGGGCAATCGGCGACGATGAACTTGCGGCGCTCGGTCGCGAAAAAGCGATAGGCAACGTCGATGGTAATGCCCTGCTCACGTTCCGCCGCGAGACCGTCGACCAGCAACGCAAAGTCAATGCTGTGCCCTTGGGTGCCGACCCGCTTGCTGTCGGCGGTCAGCGTCGCCAGCTGGTCATCGAAGATCATTTTGCTGTCATAGAGCAGCCGCCCGATCAGCGTCGATTTGCCATCATCAACGCTGCCGCAAGTGATGAACCGCAACAGTGATTTCGCCTGATGCGCCGCCAGATAGGCGTCGATGTCCGCTGCAACCTAGGCGTCAGGACGATAGCCGCCCATCAAAAATACCCCTCCTGCTTCTTCTTCTCCATGCTGGCATCGCCGCCGTCGCGGTCAATGGCGCGGCCCTGCCGCTCGCTGGTGGTGGTCAGCAGCATCTCCTGAATCACAGCGCTTAGCGTCGCCGCCATGCTCTCTACTGCGCCGGTCAGCGGATAACAGCCCAGCGTGCGAAAGCGGATCGCCCGCTCCACCGGCACTTCGCCGCCGCGCAGCGGGAATCGATCATCATCGACCATCAGGATCAGGCCGTCGCGCTCCACCGTCGGACGCGGGGCGCTGAAATAGAGCGGGACGATCTCGATCCGCTCACGCAAAATATATTGCCAGATGTCGAGCTCTGTCCAGTTTGACAGCGGGAACACGCGGATGCTCTCATTCTTCGCCTTGCGGGCGTTGTAGAGGTTCCACAATTCGGGCCGCTGCACCTTTGGGTCCCAGCGGTGGCTGGCTGATCGGAACGAAAATACCCGCTCCTTCGCCCGGCTCTTTTCCTCATCGCGCCGCGCGCCGCCGAACGCCACGTCAAACCCATGATAGTCGAGCGCCTGTTTCAGCCCCTCGGTCTTCCACATATCGGTATGCAGCGGACCATGATCGAACGGGTTGATGCCGCGTGCGACTGCCTCCGGATTTTGCCAGATGAGGAGCTCCATCCCCGCATCGCGCGCGGCCTTTCCCCTAAGGTCGTACATCGCCTGGAATTTCCACGTCGTATCGACATGCAGCAACGGGAACGGCGGGGCTGCGGGGAAAAACGCCTTGCGCGCCAGATGCAGCATAACCGCGCTGTCCTTGCCCACCGAATAGAGCATCACCGGGCGTATCGCATCAGCCATCACCTCGCGCATGATGTGGATGCTTTCGGCCTCCAGCCGGTCGAGGTGGGTGAGTGTCGTCATGCAAGCCGCGCCCTCATGCCGATGGCCGCGCCGCGCAACACAGTTATGCTTGTCCCGATGGCAGACTGGCTTGCATCAGGCCAGCGAGGGGAAACTGGCGCGCAGGCCATCGATCACGAACTGCGCCGCCAGCGCCGCGAGCAGGACACCGAGCAGCCGGGTAATCACTGCCTCGGTTTTCGACCCCAGCACCCGCATCAGCGGCCCAGCGGCGAGCAGCGCCAGCAACGTCAGAAACAACACGGCGGCCAGCGCGGCAAAGATCACCCCCGCCCGGTCGATCCCGTCATTTTGCGACACCAGCAGCATCACCGACGCAATCGAGCCCGGCCCCGCCATCATCGGCATCGCCATCGGGAAGACCGACACATCCTCGACCTCGGGCGTCGCGATGATCCCCTCAGCGCGCTTTTCGCGGCGCTCGGTGCGCTTTTCAAACACCATATCGACGGCGATCATGAACAGCATGATGCCGCCCGCGATGCGGAAACTGTCGAGGTCGATGTGCAGCGCATTGAGCAACGCTTCGCCAAGCACGGCAAAGAACAGCAGGATCAGCCCGGCGATGATCGTCGCGCGGATCGCCATCACCCGCCGCTGCTGGTCAGTCGCGCCCGTGGTCAGGCTGGCATAAATCGGCGCGCAGCCCGGCGGATCGATAACCACGAACAGCGTGACAAAGGCGGTGATGAACAGATCGATCATAGCGGTCCTATAGCCCCTCTGGCTCAGACAGCCCAGCGCGCCGGTGGGCGGCGACCAGGGTGTTGCGCAGCAAGCACGCGATGGTCATCGGGCCGACGCCGCCGGGGACCGGGGTGATGGCGCCCGCGATCGCGGCAACTTCGGCAAAGGCGACATCGCCGACCAGTCTGTTCTTACCCGACCCCAATTCCGGCGCTGGCACACGATTGATCCCAACGTCGATCACGGTGGCGCCGGGCTTTATCCAGTCAGCGCGCACCATTTCCGCCCGGCCAACGGCGGCGATGACAATATCCGCGCGGCGCACCACGGCGGGCAAATCGCGGGTGCGGCTGTGCGCCACCGTCACCGTGCAGTTATCGCCGATCAGCAATTGCGCCATCGGTTTGCCGACGATGTTCGAGCGGCCAACGACCACCGCCTCCAGCCCGCTAAGATCGCCCAGCACGTCGCGCAGCAGCATCAGGCAGCCCAACGGCGTGCACGGCACCAGCGCGTCCTGCCCGGTGGCCAGCCGCCCGGCGTTGATGACGTGAAAGCCATCGACATCCTTCGCAGGGTCAATCGCGGCGAGCACCGCGCGCTCGTCAATCTGCGGTGGCAACGGCAGTTGCACGAGGATGCCGTCCACCGCATCATCCGCGTTCAATTGCTCGACCAGCGCCAGCAACTCGGCCTCGCCGGTGTCAACGGACAAGCGATGCTCGAAACTGAGCATCCCGGCCTCGACCGTCTGCTTGCCCTTAGACCGAACATAGACATGGCTGGCTGGATCCTCCCCCACCAGCACCACCGCCAGCCCCGGCGCGCGGCCGACCGTGTCGGTAAACACCGCCACCCGGCCCGCGATGCGCGCGCGCAGCGTCGCGGCGAATGCTTTGCCGTCAATAGTGCGCGCCGTTGTCATCAGATCAGCCTCAGGAATAGGTGGCGGCCAGCTGCACGAGATAATTCCGCACTGGCCCATCGAGGATCATGATGATCACGAGCACCACCATCGGCGACAAATCAAGCGCGCCAAAATCGGGCATGATCCGCCGAATGGGGCGATAGAGCGGCTCGGTCAGTCTATCGAGCGTGGTCCAAATCGTGGAGACAATATCACTACGGGTGTTAATCACATTAAACGCGATTAGCCACGACAGCACCGCCTGAATGATGATGATATACCACGCGGCGGTCAGCAGAATGTGGAGAATTCCATCAAGCATCATCAACATATTTTTTCGTCCAGTTTGAAAGGTCAGCGGCGAACGAGCGTGCCCGATCCGCGCGCAGTAAAGATTTCGAGCAGCATCGCGTGCGGCACGCGGCCATCGAGGATGACCGCCGCCTCAGCTCCGCCCGCCACCGCGTGGATGCAGGTGTCGATCTTGGGCAGCATCCCGCCAGTGATCGTCCCATTGGCCTTCAACGTGCCGATGCTCGCCGGGGTCAGTTCGGTCAGCAGCTGCCCCGCCTTGTCGAGCACACCGGGCACGTCGGTGAGCAGAAACAATCGTGCTGCGCCAAGCGCCGCCGCAATCGCCCCCGCCATTGTGTCGGCGTTGACATTATAGGTGTGGCCATCCTCGCCAATTGCGATGGGCGCGATCACCGGGATCAGCCCGGCGTTGATCTGCGTATCGAGCACGCGGCGGTCAATCTTGTGCGGATCACCGACAAAGCCGAGGTCGATGACGCGTTCAATCGCGCTGTCCGGGTCGCGCTGTTTGCGCGACAGCTTCTTGGCCTCCACCATCCGGCCATCTTTGCCCGACAGGCCGATGGCGCGGCCGCCCGCCTTGCCGATCCAGTCGACAATTTCCTTATTGATTGCCCCTGAGAGCACCATCTCTGCGACCTTGGCGGTTTCGGCATCGGTCACGCGCAGGCCGTCGACAAAGCTGGATTGCACGCCGAGTTTATCCAGCATCGCGCCAATCTGTGGCCCGCCGCCATGGACGACAACCGGCTGGATGCCGATGGCCTGCAGGAGGACGATGTCCTGCGCAAAATCCTCTGCCGCCTCCGGGTCGCCCATCGCATGGCCGCCATATTTTACCACGAACACCTTACCGGCATAGCGCTGCAAATAGGGCAAAGCCTCCACCAGGGTTTCCGCTTTGGCGAGCGTTGCGGGATCTGGCGCGTGCGTAATCATGCGGGTGTTCCTGATCATGCGGGTGTTCCTGACGCATCCAGGCGGCGGCCCAGTGCGACCAGCCCGGTGATGACAAACGGGATCGCGACGAGGCTTAGCACCACCTTGGCCAGCATCTGCCCGCCCATCAATGTGGCGATGGGGAAGACGCCGTAAAAAGCGATGGTGACGAA
>JANOPV010000117.1:0-5479 GCA_031422035.1 Sphingomonas sp.
CGACCCCTCACCCTCCCACGCGCAGATGCGCGCGGGCCCCTCCCTCTCCCCTGAAGGGAGAGGGGCAGCAGCAATTAGGAGGCAGCGATGACGCTGATGATCAAGGATCCCGGTGCGCGGATCGACGTAAGCGTCGACTGGGGCGCGCAGTATCTGGATGGGCCCGTGGTGACGCAGAGCAGCTGGGAGGCCTGGCCGGTTGAAGCGGGCGGGATCGCGGTGGCGGCGAGCAGCTTTGCTTTGCTGAGCAGCGCGGCGACGCTGACCGGCGGGATTGAGGGCGCGAGCTACCGTGTGACCAACCGGGTCACCCTGTCCGACGGGCAGATTGACGAGCGCAGTTTCCAGATTCGGGTGGAGCAAACATGATGGGCCGGATCGACGAGGGACTGTTGCCATTGGCGGCGGCAGTGGCAGAGGCGCGCGCGTTTTTGCGGCTGGAGGGCGGCGGCGACGAGGCGGTGCTGGTGGGCGCGCTGCGCAGTGCAACGGCGCTGTGCGAGCAATTTACCGGCGTCGCGCTGGTCAGCCGGGCGGTGACCGAAATGCTGCCGGTGAGCGGCGAGTGGCGGCGGCTGGGGCGCACCCCGGTGCTGGCGGTAACCGGGGTGGAGGGGGTGCCCGCCGAGGGGAGCGCATTTCCACTGCCGGTCGCCAGCTATGCCATTGATATTGATGCGGCAGGCGATGGCTGGGTGCGGGTGACGCAGCCGGGTGCCGCCGGGCGGGTGCGGGTCAGTTACATGGCGGGCCTGGCCGCCGAGCCCGGGCGGGTGCCGGAGCCATTGCGGCACGGGATCATCCAGCTGACCGGACATATGCTGCGCGAGCGGGATCGGGAGCGGGGGGTTGAACCGCCGGCGACTGTTGCGGCGCTGTGGCGACCGTGGCGGCGGCTGCGGCTCGCGGGAGCCGGGCGATGACTATTGAAGCCGCGCTCAGCGTGGCGGTGCTGGCGGCGCTGAAGGCGGCACCCGGCCTGGCCGCGCTCAACCGGATTGGCAGTGGGGAGGGCGAGCGCGCGCCGGCCCCGCACGCCTGGATCAGTGAAATTAGCGGCACCGAATGGGGCGTGAAGGACCGGCTAGGGCGCGAGCTGCGGCTGGTGCTGGCGATTGCCGACCGGGGCGAAGCGGCGCGGCTGGCGGACCTGAGTGCGGCGGCAGAGGCGGCGTTGGCGGATGTGCCACGCCCGCTGGGTGACTGGGACCATAGCGGCTTGCGCGTGGTGCGGGTGCGCACTGTCCAGCGCCGCGACGGCACGCGGGTGACGACGATCGAAGCGCGGGTGCGGATCCTCGCTCCGGCCAACAGCAATTGATGAAAGGACAGGTTTATGGCCATCGAAAAGGGCAGCGCATTTCTGTTGAAGATCGGCAAT
Organism: Sphingomonas sp.; assembly: GCA_031422035.1. Lineage (GTDB taxonomy): Bacteria > Pseudomonadota > Alphaproteobacteria > Sphingomonadales > Sphingomonadaceae > Sphingopyxis. The sequence goes on from JANOPV010000117.1 coordinate 1,382, forward strand.
GGCGCGGCGGTGCCCGTGTTCACGACCGTCGCCGGGCTGCGCACGACGCAGCTGTCGATCAATGGTGAGGCGGTGAATGTCACCACCAAGGATTCAGGCGGCTGGCGCGAGCTGTTGACCGGCGCCGGGGTGCGTTCGGTCAGCGTCGCGGCGGCGGGGATATTTACCGGATCGGCGGCGGAGGTGCGGGCGCAGACCAATGCGCTAACCGGGATGATCGACGACTATCAGCTGGCGTTTGAAAGCGGCGCGAAACTGTCTGGCAAGTTCCTCCTGACACGGCTGGACCATAGCGGGGATTATAATGGCGAGCGGACATATACGCTGAACCTGGAAAGCTCCGGGCCGGTAATAGCATTGTGAGGTGGAAGCGTTTGGCGAATGCTGCACGCGGCGAAGCCGGTGTTGCGGGCTATCGTCTGCGGCCGAGCTTTACCGCGCTGGTGGCGGCGGAGGCCGAGCTGGGGCCGCTATTTGCTGTGGTTGAGCGGGCGGCGGCGGGCGCGCTGAGCCTGGCGGAGACGGCGGCGCTGTTGTGGCACTGCGTTGATGGCGAAAAGCCAGAGCGCGCGGCGTTCTGTGAAGCGTTGGCGGCGGCTGGGCTGGCGGCGATCACCCCGGCGCTGCGCGTGGTGCTCAGTCAAATTCTGCAGGGGCGGTGATGGGGGGTGAAGTGGCTCCCCCCTTTACCGATCATGCGGCGGGGCTGGCCGGGTTGGCGGCGCTGTTGCTCGGCTGGCGACCGGACGAGTTCTGGCGGGCGACGCCGGCAGAGTTGGCGGGCGTGCTGGCGGTGATGGCCGGTGAGGATCGCGAAATGGGGCCGCTCGATGCGCTGATGCTGGCGCGGCTGAAGGAGAAATTTCCCGATGGATGAGGATATTGATGGCGCTCTGGTGAGCGTGCGGGCTGATACGCGCGGCTTTGCCGCCGACGTGGCGGCGATGCGCGCGGCGCTGGATGGGCCACTGGCCGATGGTGCGGAACGGGCGGGGCGGGCGATTGAGACCGCGCTGACCCGGGCGGTGCGCACCGGGCGGCTGGGGTTTGAGGATCTGCAGCGAGTGGCAGCGGCATCTATGGCTGAGATTGCACGCAGCGCAATCAGCGGCGGGCTGGGCAGCGTGTTCGGCGGCAGTGGCAAGTCTGGTCTGCTCGGCATTGCGGGCAATCTGCTGGGCGCGGCATTGGGTTTACCGGGGCGAGCAACCGGCGGGCCGGTGAACGGCGGGCAAGCCTATATGGTTGGCGAACGCGGACCGGAGTTGTTCGTGCCGACCAGTGCGGGACGGGTTGAGCAACTGGGTCGCGGTGGACGTGACGTGCGGGTGACGGTGAATATTGCCGGGGCTGGGGCGGGCGATCCACAGCGTCTGGCGATAAGCGGACGGCGCATCGCGCAGGCAGTGCGCCGTGCGGTAGAGGCGGGGGAGGAATAAGATGGGCTGGTGTTTTGCCGATCCCTTGCAGCCCGAACATGCCGAGCACAGGACGACCGCGTGGATCAAGCGGTTCGATCCGCGATTCTGGACAGTCAACTTTCCGCGTCCGATGATGGCGAGTGTGGTGTCGAGCGCGGCAGATGCGCTGCGCATTGATCTCGCCTTTACCAATAAGGATAATTTGTGCGGGCTGATCTGGGAAGCGGAGGACCGCTGGGACCATCCGCTGCTGGCCTATGAAACGGCGCGCGACTTTCGCGGCGTGACGCTGTCGTTTCGCTGGCAGTCGAGCGGGGTCAAGCCGCTCGATGCGGTATGGGGACCGGTGCTGACGATCGAGGGGCGCGATGCGAGCGGGGCGGCGCGCAGCTGGTATGTGCGACTGTGGAACTATGCGGCTGGGACGCCGAGCGACGCGGTGGTGACGTTGGATTTTGCCGCGCTGGAAGGCGGATTTCTGCTCCCTGCCGAAGCCGACCCGCTGTGGGCGGGCGACATCGACCGGATGTTCATCAGCCTGGTGCCGCCCGATTATGATGGCGGTTCCGGGGAATATGCGGCGATGGCGGCAGGGTGGGCGGAGCTGTCCGCCATCCGCTGTGACGGCCCGGGGTCGGTGTTGCGGATCGGTGACGCGATGCTGCCCGATCATGGCTGGTCGATGGCGACGGCTTATGATGACGGTTATAATCAGACTCCGGCGCGGCTGCTGCGGCAGGTTGAGGCGCTGGGCTATGGCGGCGGCAATGGCGCGCCAGTTCTGCACTATGTCGGGATGAGCCATTATCCGGCGCTGGTCCGGTCGGGCAGCGACTGGCTAGCCAAGGCTGATGGATCGTTAGCGGGGCCCGCAGCGGCGTGGCACGCAGGCTATGCCGCTGAGGCAAAGCTGCGCGGGCTGACGCTGATCTGGTCGCTATCCTATGAGCTGTTCGCGGCCTATTGCCCGGCGACGTGGATGCAGCGGGCGAGCGATGGCAGCCCGGCGCTGACCGGCTGGGTGCCGCCGTCGACATTGCTGTCGCCCGCCAAAGCGGCGGCGATGACGTGGCTGCAGGCGGTGGCGGTAAATTTTGTGGCGATTGCGCAAGCGGCGGCGCTGCCGGTGCATTTTCAGGTCGGTGAGCCGTGGTGGTGGGTGACCGCTGATGGGCGCATTCACGCCTATGATGCGGCGGCAACGGCGGCGCTGGGGGCGGCATCCGTCGCTATCCCGGATTTGCGGGCGGCATTGAACCCGGCGCAGATGGCGATGCTGGATGCACTGGGTGTGATGTTGGCGAGTTCAACGGCGGCGCTGATGGCGGCGGTTAAGGCGGCGGCGCCGACCGCTACCAGCTATCTCCTCGCTTTTTTGCCGACCGTGCTGGATGCCGCAATGCCCGAGGCGCGCCGGGCCAATATGCCGCTGGGCTGGGCGAGGCCGGCATTCGATATGCTGCAACTCGAAGATTATGACTGGGCGGCGCTGGGCCAGGCCGGTGCATCAGCTGCGGGCGCGGCGGCCGCGACGGCACGGTTGGGATACCCGGCAGCGGAGCAGCAGTATCTGGCGGGGTTCGTGCTGGATGTGGGCGACCGCGACCAATGGGCCAATATTGACCGGGCGGGCGAAGCGGCGGCGGCGCGCGGGGTAGCGCGGATATTCATCTGGGCGCTGCCGCAGGTCGCGCGCGATGGGTTTCTGCGCTTTGCCCCGGCGCACCTGACCACAAATCAACAGGAGGACGGTGTGGACGCTTTTGCCGATGTGGAATTCCCGATTGCGATCGGCCGGGCGGCGAGCGTGACCGCTGAATATGCCACTGCGATTATCACCGGTCAGTCGGGCAGCGAGCAGCGCAGCGCCGATTGGGCCGAGGCGCGATTATCCTATGATGTCGGGCCGGGATTGCGCAGCGAGGCGGACGTCCGCACGCTGATCGGCTTTTTCCGGGCCCGGCGCGGCCCAGCGCAGGCGTTCCGGTTCCGCGACCCGATGGATGCGAGTTCGGCAGCCGATGACGGCGCGCCGGGCGGCGGCGATCAACTGCTCGGGACCGGCGACGGGGTGCGGACGGACTTTGCGCTGCTGAAAAACTATGGCGATAGCGGCGATGCGGTCGCGCGGCGAATTACCCAGCCGGTGGCGGGCAGCGTGCTGGTGACGGTGAACGGGGTGGCGGCAAGTGGCTGGACGCTGGCACCGGGCGGCGTGGTCAGTTTTGCAGTGCCGCCAATTGCCGGTGCGGCGGTGCGGGCCGGTTTCCGGTTTGATGTGCGGGTGCGCTTTGCCGACGATCGGCTGGAGGTGGCGCGCGGCACATTTCTGGCGGGCGAGCTGGTGAGCGTGCCGCTGGTTGAGGTGCGGGCGGGATGAGCGCGCCGCCGATGAGTGCCGGGATCCCAACCTGGCTGACCGCGCCGCTGGTCCCGCTCGCTTGGTGCTGGCGGATCGAACGCACTGACGGGGTCACGCTGGGGCTGACCACGCATGACCGCGATCTGGTGATCGGCGGGCTGGTCTATCAGGCCGCACCGGGCATCCGGCCGACGGCGATCCGGCAGCGCATGGGGCTGAGCGGCGACCGGATGGACATAGAAGGCGCGCTGTCGAACGCGGCAATTGATGGCGGTGAGCTGTTTGCCGGGCGCTGGAATGGCGCGCGGCTGACGC
>JANOPV010000118.1:0-3688 GCA_031422035.1 Sphingomonas sp.
CGCGGTCAGGCGGGCGGTGTCGCGCCAGGCTTTGGCTGCATCGACCACTGCCTGTTCAGCAGTGGTGCGCTGGTGGTCGGCGGCACCGCGAAAATCGCCACTGGCGATCAAGTTTGTTAGCGTTGCGTCGTCCTGCTCCTCGACAACCGCTCTGATTTGCTCAACGGCACGAGCAGCCTGTTCACCGCCAAATTGAGCCGAAACTGCAGCGTAGATACGTTGGCCCACCTCTTCGGTGAGCCACTCATTCGCCACCGCTATTTCGACTTTCTCGTGCAGTTCGGCAGCGAGAAACTTATGGGTAACGGCATGGTTGACATCACTGGCGCGCCCTTCGGCGGCGACTTGGTCTGACACATGCACAACCCCGGCGCGGGTTGTGCGCCCGTCGGTGGTCACATCCGCCGCAGTCGCCGGGTCTGGCTGGAACATCTGCCAGATTGCATAGGCGGCCGAAACGCCGCTGGCGACAGCGATGCAGGCGGCGATTTTGTCGTTACCAGTTATGAGCCAGAGTGAGACGTCACCCACGCCCGGCACTGGCGGTTGTGGCTGGAATGAGGCGCGCGCGGCACCGTACGCGGCAAGAAGCCCAGCCGGCAGAGCCGTCAAATAAGCACCAATGACTTTCGTAAAGCGCGGCATTGATTACCCCCACACAGGATAATAGGCGCGAGCGCCGTGTTTGCAATCACGGGACGCTAAGCCGCCTTCGCCACCACCGCCGCCTCAGTCCCCTCGATCCAGCCGCCGCCGATGACGCGGGTGCCGCTGTACAAGACCGCGGCTTGCCCCGGGGCGACGCCATATTCGGGGGCGGCGAAGGCGATGCGGTCGCCGTCCATGGCGGCGGGGACGGGTTTGGCCATGGAGCGGACCTTGACCATCAGCGGCGCGTCCGGGGTGCCGCCACGGTCGCGCTCGTCCGCCAACCAGTTCATGTCGCTGAGCGTCGCGGTGCTGACCGCCAGCGCAGCTCGCGGCCCGACAATGACCCGGCGCGCGCGGGCGTCGATGCGGATGACATAAAGCGGCATGGCCTGCCCGCCAATGTCGAGGCCGCGGCGCTGGCCCACCGTATAATGGATGATGCCGGGATGCTGGCCGAGGACGGTGCCGTCGATATGGATGATGTCGCCGGGCGCTTCGGCCTCTGGGCGGACGGCTTTGACGACGCGGGCATAATCGCCGTCGGGAACGAAGCAGATGTCCTGGCTGTCAGGCTTGGCGGCGACGCCAAGGCCGAGCGCGCTGGCCATCCGGCGGACCTCATCCTTCGGCAGGCCGCCCAGTGGAAAGCGCAGATAATCGAGCTGCGCCCGCGTGGTGGCGAACAGGAAATAGCTCTGATCGCGGGCAGGGTCGATGGCGCGGTGCAGTTCGGCTCCGCTTGGCCCCAGCATCCGCCGGACATAATGACCCGTGGCAAGGCAGTCGGCACCAAGGTCGCGGGCGATTTTGAACAGGTCGGTGAATTTCGGCCCCATATTGCACTGGACGCACGGGATAGGGGTGCGGCCCGCCAGATAGGCGTCGGCAAATTGGTCGACCACTGATTCGCGAAAGGCCGATTCATGATCGATGACATGATGCGCGAAGCCGAGCCGGTCGGCGACGGCGACCGCGTCACGGATGTCTTCGCCCGCGCAGCAGGCCCCTTTGCGCCGGGCCATGCCATCATGATCGTAGAGCCGCAGGGTAACGCCGATCGTTTCTGCGCCGGTCGCGTGGGCAAGCGCGGCGACCACGCTCGAATCGACGCCGCCGGACATGGCGACAACGATGCGGCGGGCGGCCATAGGCTTGCTGCCCGGCCCGGGCAGCTGGAAATCAGCGGTGGTGGTCAAAGCGTCGATCATTGCAGCGCCCTGTAGCGCCGCGCGGCGGCTGGCGCGAGTCGGCAAGGACGCGCCGAGAGAATAACGCGCGTTAGGACAGGCTAACAGGGCATGAAGAGCAGATTTACGCGGCCTTAGGGGTGCGGCGCTATACGCCAATCCATGGAAATGATTCCCCACCAAAATGTGCAGCCATCCGTCAGCGATGCGGGCGGCGAGTCGGGCAGTTTTGCGGTGCTGCGCGCGATGATCGCAGCGCGGCAAGCGGCAACCCCGACAGCATTGGCCCTGGCCAAGTCGGCAGCCCGGCCTGCGGACAGGCCACCCACCGACATGGCGGCGGTATCGCTCATTGAACTTTTTGCACGCGGATCGGCGTCGGAGACCTCGCGCGGGGGCTTTGCACACGTCCAACCGGTTGCCGGACAGGATGAGCGGCATGCGTAACCACGCCGTTAACCAACAGATTTCAAACCATGTTGAGAGCTATGCGTTTATGACCTGTCTCAACGAAAATGGTCGCAGTGCCCAGGTGGCCCCTGCTGGTGCGAGGAAAATATGAAAGAGCTGCTCTCCATCCGTCCCGACCGCGTCATTGGCCCGCTTGGCGAATCACTGACGCTGGATTCGCTGCCACCCGCTGGCACCACCCGCTGGGTCGTCCGGCGCAAGGCTGAAGTCGTGGCAGCGGTCAGCGGCGGGTTGCTCTCGGTCGACGAAGCTTGTGACCGTTACTCGCTAACGCTCGAAGAATTTGCCGGGTGGCAGCGGGCGATTGATCGCGCCGGGATGCCGGGCCTGCGCGTCACGCGGATCAAGCAATATCGCGAGTTATACGAGCGCCAGCAGCGTTTCTAACCCGAGCGCCAGACTAGGGCCGCGTTCGACAAAGGGTTGTCAGCGGCGCTTTTCCATGTTTCAGTCCCCCTCCGGTCGCGGGCAGTGACCCAAATGGAGGGACGTTTTATGAATTTCATCATCGCCATCGTTGTCGGCGGCATCATCGGCTGGCTGGCCAGCAAGGTTATGAACACCGATGCCCAGCAGGGCATTTTCCTCAACATCGTGGTCGGCGTCGTTGGCTCGATGCTGGGCAAATTTGTCGCCGGGACATTCTTTGGCATGGGCGGCATGGGTCTGCGTGACGGGCTCGACATTCCGTCGCTGGCGGTTGCCTTTGCCGGCGCCATCGTCCTGCTCGGTATCGTTAATCTGGTGCGTCGCGGCAGCGTGCGCTGAACCAGCGCCTGAACTAGCAATACGCCCAATCAAGCCCGGCGGATGCGCGAGCGCCGCCGGGCTTTTTTGTGCCGATTATGTGCCACCACACCGTCATCAACGCCGCTTGGCAGATGGCGTGCGAATCGGTAAACGCTGCGGGATGGTTGCAAGCGGTGATATATTGATATAACACACGCCGCATCAACTTAGGGCACGCCGGAATTCCCCGACGGCCGCCGCACAGGACCGACCCGGCATGAATTTCGAAGCACGCCTCTCCCCGGCGGACAGCATCAACGCCAGCGATACCCGCTGGCATGACGACGCGCATGAGCGCGATCTGCAGCGTCGTCGTCGCCGTAACATCATCCTCGCGCTCGTTGCGCTCGCCGTGGTGCTGGCCGCCGCCTGGTATGCCTTTGGCCGCACTAGCGCTGAACCGGCAGCCGGCGCCGCCGCCGCTAGCGCCGAAAAGGGCGCGGCGGGCGCAGGCGGCGATGATGCGCAGGTGCCGCGCGTCACGGTCGTGGTGCCGGGCCGCCAACAGATTGAAACCGTAATCTCCGCCACTGGCACCTTGAATGCCCGGCGCGAAATGCCGGTTGGCGTCGCCAGTGAAGGCGGACAGG
>JANOPV010000119.1:0-4195 GCA_031422035.1 Sphingomonas sp.
ACAATAAGGCGGAGTTTTGCGTCGTATAACGAACCATATAGACACCATTGGAGATTATCATGAACCTTTTCGGGCGAAAAGCGGCGAAAGAGCCTTCTCTGCCTTTTCCCGCCGGTAAACCGGCGCAGGGGGTGCCTTTTCACGCCGGTAAACCGGCGCGGGGGTCTTCGTTGCTCTTTCCCGCCGGTAAACCGGCGCGAGAGTCGGTGCCGATCGGGCGGCCATTGGCGTCTGCTATCGGGCTATTCTCTGGTGAGGAAAGCCGTGCGTGGGAAACCGAGGTGCGCGACGCCTATTTGAGTAATCCGGTCGCGCAGCGGTCGGTGCGGTTGGTCGCGGAGGCAGTCGGCAGTGCGCCGCTGCGCTGCGATGTGCCGGATCTGCGCACGCTCATTGAGGCGACGAGTGCGGGCCAGGGATTGCTGGAAACCTGTGCGGCGCAGCTGCTGCTGCACGGTAATGCCTATATCCAGATCATCTGCGGGGCGGATGGCCAAGTGTGTGAGCTGTTCGCGCTGCGCCCTGACCGGGTGCAGGTTGAACCGGGGCCAACGGGCTGGCCGGTGGCGTTCCTCTATCGGGTCGGCGGGCGGACGGTGCGATTGCCGACCGAGGATGCGGCAGGGCGGACAGCAGTGATCCATGTGAAAACCATGAACCCGCTCGACGACCATCTGGGGGCCAGTGCGCTGATGGCGGCGGCGGGCGCGGTGCGGGCCCATAATGCCGCCGCGCGCTGGAACCGGGCGCTGCTCGACAATGCCGCGCGGCCATCGGGCGTGCTGGTCTATGATCCGGGTGAGCCCGGCGCGACGCTGTCCGATGAGCAGTTCAACCGGCTAAAGGACGAGATGCAGGCCAATTATCAGGGTGCAGCCCATGCCGGGCGACCGATGCTGCTCGACGGCGGGCTTAAATGGCAGCCAATCGGCCTGTCGCCGGCGGAAATGGATTTTGTCCGGCTAAAAGACGCAGCGGCGCGCGAGGTGGCGATGGCGTTCGGGGTCCCGCCGATGCTGATCGGCCTGCCCGGCGACGCGACCTATGCCAATTACCGCGAGGCCAGCCGGGCGCTGTGGCGGCTGACGGTGCTGCCACTGGCGGCCAAGCTGCTCGGCGCGGTGCGGCAGGGCGTGGCAGCGTGGTTCCCCGAGGCGCAGCTGGCGGTCGACCTCGATCAGGTCGCGGCGCTGAGCGAGGATCGCGAGCGGCTGTGGTCGCAAGTGGCGGCAGCGGATTTCCTCACGGCGAATGAAAAGCGCGCGATACTGGGGATGAGCGTGGAGGCGGACCAATGACGAACGAGGAACTGCTCGAACGGCTGATCGCGCAGAGCGAGCCGCGCGGGGCGGATTTTACCGATTTGCGCGCGGTGATCGAGGCGGCGAGCGAGGCGGGTGCGGTGCGCGCGCTGGCGCGGCTCGGCCTGGCGGATGGCGAGGCGCAGGACGATGTCCGCGAGCTGCGGCAATTACTCGCGGCTTGGCGCGATGCGAAGCGCAGCGCGTGGAAGGCCGGGATCGACTGGCTGGTACGCGGGTGCCTGGCGCTGTTGCTGATTGGGATTGCGGTGAAACTGGGTTTGAGTGGGATGTTGAGATGAGGTTTGCTGGCTATGCGGCGCTGTTCGACGTGGTCGATCGCGGCGGTGATGTCGTGCGCCCGGGGGCGTTCGCCGGGGCGACCGATGGCGTCGCAGCCCAGCGGGTGCCGCTATTGTGGCAGCATGATCCGGCGCGGCCCATCGGCGTGGTTGAGAGCATGGCTGAGGATGCGCTGGGCCTGCGCGTGGTGGCGCGGCTGAGTGGAGCGAGCGCGACGGCCACGGAGGCCGCGGCGCTGCTGCGCGAAGGCGCGGTGACCGGGCTGTCGTTCGGCTACCGGGTGCGCCGCCAAGAGGCCGGGCCGCCGGGGCGCGGCGGCCAGCGGCAGTGAGCGTCGAGCCGATCAGCGGCGGCGCGGTGGTGGCGCTGGAGAGTGCGCGAACAGTGGCCGTGCTGGGCACGGTTTCGGCACATGGTGGGATGGTAACGACAGCGCTATTTGATGATCTAAGCTGGATTGAGGTGACGCTGGCGCGCGCGGATATGCAGCTGAGCAATGCCGATGATGACGACCTGCTGGCCGGGAGCAATGCGGCGATGGTCGGCGGGGAGCTGGTGCAATTCGGACTGGCAAGCCCGCTGGGGCAGCGGCGCTGGCGATTGTCGCACCTGCTGCGTGGGCGGCGCGGGACCGAGGATGCGGTGGCGGGGCTGACCATTGGCGCGGCATTCGCGCTGATCGATGATCCGGCGCTGTTGGCGCTAGGCGAAGCCGAGATCGGCGGGAGCGTCTCATTGGCCGCAACTGGCAGCGCGGCGGCGGTTACCCTGCCGATCACCGCGGCGGGGCGGGGGCGGCGCAGCCGTTATCGCCGGTGCATCTGCACGCGCAGCGCCAGGCCGTTGGCGGGGTGCTGATCCACTGGATCCGCCGCAGCCGAAACGGGTTTGACTGGCGCGATGGCGTCGACGCGCCGCTCGATGCGCTGCCCGAACGCTATCAGGTGACCGTCTTGGTTGGCGCGGCGCAGTTTAGTGACGTGCGCGACCAACCCGATTGGCCAGTGAGCGCAGCGATGATTGCTGCGTGGCAGGGCGCGGGTGCGACCAGTGTGACGATTATTGTGCAGCAGGTGGGCGCGCTGGCGCTCTCGCCGGGCACCACCTTGACCCTGAATGTGTAGCTGGAGATTTATGGCATGACCGATTCGACGCCGCGTCTGACCCTGCCGCTGTTGGCGGCTGGGCAGGCGCAAAAGGAAGTAACGCATAATGAAGCGCTGGTCCTGATCGATGCGCTGATTGGTGCGCAGGTGGTGGCCGTGAATGTGGCGGCCCCGCCGGTCACGCCGGTGGCAGGTGAATGTTGGGCCGTGGGCGCGGCGCCAACTGGTGTCTGGGCGGGGCAGGCAGGACGAATTGCAGTGGCGACCGTCGGCGGCTGGCGCTTTTGTAACGTGCCCGACGGCTTTGCAGTGCGCTTGTCCAGCGGCGCAAACTGGCGGCGCAGCGGGTCGGTGTGGATTGCGTCGCCGGTCGTCGCCGCGCCGACGGGCGGCACGGTCATCGACTCCGAAGCGCGTGCGGCAATTGGTGCGCTCAGGTCCGCGTTAATCGCTGCCGGGCTGCTTGCCGCAAGCTGAGCTTTAATGTCATCCGCATGAAATCACGCCCTTTCCTTCTCTGCGAACCTGTTGCATAAGCGCAACAACGCCTAAAAACCCGGCTTGCGTGGAAACTTTTACGCAGGTAAAGCTTTTGGTGAGCGTTCTACCGTTCGAATTGATGAAGGGGATTATCCAATGAGGAAGCTAGCCGTCGCTATGGCTCTCGCTTCCACTGCCCTGGCTTCGCCTGCGCTTGCGCGCGACGACGCTTGGTATGTGGGGGTCGAGGGCGGCGTTATGATCGTTGAAGATCTGACGTTGGACATCGGCACCATCGACAATGCTGCAACCGTCAACCATGATACTGGTTCGGATTTCGGTGGTTTTGTTGGTTATGATTTTGGCGGTTTCCGCGCTGAAGTCGAAGTCAGCTATCGCAATGCTGGCGGCGAATCGATCAATGTTGGCGCAGGCGGCATTCCGTCAGCTGCAGCTGCGACCGCCACCATCTTTGGTGCACGCCGGACCAACGGTTCGGCCAGTGCGCTCAGCTTCATGCTGAACGGGATGCTGGACTTTGGTGAAGACGACGGCCTGCAGGGCTATGTTGGCGGCGGTGCGGGTGTTGCCCGGACCAGCGTTACCAACGTTTTTGCAGCTCCAGCATGGCTTGATGATTCCGACACCGGTTTCGCCTGGCAGGCAATTGCGGGCGTTCGCGCTCCGATCAGCTACAACTGGGACATCGGCGTTCGCTATCGCTTCTTCAACGCCGACGGTGTTGATCTGGTCGATCGTCTTGGTCGTGGTGTTGCCACCCGTTTCCGTTCGCATTCGCTGATGGGCACGCTGACCTACAACTTCGGTGAACCGGCTGCGCCTCCGCCGCCACCACCACCGCCTCCACCGCCTCCCCCGCCCCCACCGCCACCACCGCCACCACCGCCACCACCCATGGTGCAGTGTAACAGTGGCCCGTAAAACGTGTTCTTCGATTGGGATCGTGACCACATCACAGCTGATTCTGCCGCTACCCTCGACAAC
>JANOPV010000120.1:0-8174 GCA_031422035.1 Sphingomonas sp.
GGACGCGCCCACCCCTAGCCCCTCCCGCAAGCGGGCGGGGGACTCATCATACCCACTTCCCAAAGCCCACACTCCGCCGTGCCACGCACCAGTGTTGGCCCGCGTCACGTCCTTCGCCAGATCGAGCCCCTCCATCCCCGGCCAGCCGCGCGCCAAGGCGAACAACTCGTCAAGATCAAACCGGCCATCCGGCGCATGCGCCACCACCGCCGTCGGCGCGCCAATTGCCCGGATACGCCGGGTCAGCGCGCGCGTATCAATCCCCGAAATCCCGATCAGGCCATTCGCCGCCATCCAGTCATCGAACCGCCCGATGCTGCGGAAATTCGACGGGGCGGTCACATCCTCCCGCACCACACACCCCACCGCGAACGCCCGGTCCGCTTCGACATCCTCAGCGTTCGTGCCGACATTGCCGATATGCGGAAAGGTGAAGGTGATGATCTGCCCGGCATAAGAGGGATCGGTCATCACCTCCTGATACCCCGTCATCGCGGTGTTGAAGCACAATTCGCCCACGCCCGCGCCGACCGCGCCAAAGCCCCGGCCCCAGATGATACTGCCGTCCGCGAGGACCAGCGCACCGGTCGCGCCGGCGGGTGGGGTGGGCGATTTCGCCATGCTTGGGGCTCCGTAGGTCGCGTGATTGCGAGCCGCTTAAACGGACGATCAGATATGCCGCACTTTCGTGACTCGCAAGCTGGATAATATTCGCGACCGACGTTAAGAGGCTCGCTTTCTGATAGCACACAAGGACCACCGCGATGATTCGCGACACCATTCAGGCTGCACAGATCATAGCGATGAAGGCCGGAGAAAAGGCGCGTCTGGGCACCATCCGGCTGATGATGGCCAAGATCAAGGACCGTGATATTGAGCTGCGCACCGCGTCGAGCGCGCCCGATGATGACGTGACCATCGTCGAAGTGCTGCAGAAAATGGTGAAGCAGCGCCGCGAATCCATCGCGCTTTACGAACAAGGCAACCGCCCTGAAATGGCCGCCGCCGAAGCCGCAGAGATCGTCGTGATCGAAGATTTCCTGCCCGCCCAGCTCAGCGAAGCCGACACCAGCGCGGCAATTGAGGCGATCAAGGCTGAGCTTGGCGCATCCGGCATGAAGGATATGGGCCGGGTGATGGCCGAACTGCGCACGCGCCACGCCGCCAGCCTCGATATGAGCAAGGCGAGCGCCTTGGTGAAAGCAGCGCTGGCGGGGTAGGTCCTTCCCGGCACGGGAAGGGGGACCAGCGAAGCTGGTGGAAGGGCACCCCGCGCGTGAGTTCGCCCTTTAATCAGCAAACCCACCCGCCTGTGCCACTCCACCATGTGGTGCATGGTCCCCCTCTCCCGGTGGGAGAGGAACTTGGGTAGCGAATTCCAATCCACGCCCTATATCTGCACCAACATGCCCTCTCCCCTTACTGTCCGCCCGCGTATTGTCGCCCTGGCTACCGCTACCCCGGCGCACGACATCCACGCCGCATTTATCGGCTGGGCGCGCACCCGGCTGAGCGAACCGCGCGAAAAGGCTGTGTTCGACCGGATGGCCGGCCGCTCGGGCATCAACCACCGCTGGTCGGTGCTCCCCGCCGCCGCTGGCTCGCCCATCGGCCCGGATGGCTTCTACGCCGATGGCATCATGCCCAGCACCGCCGCGCGGATGCAGACCTATGCCGCCACCGCGCCCGGCCTCGCGCTCGCCGCCATCGCCAAGCTTCCTGACATCTCCGGCATCACGCACTTGGTCGTCGCCAGCTGCACCGGTTTTGTTGCGCCCGGTGTCGATCAGATCATCGCCGCGCGGTTGGGACTGGCAGGCAGTGTAGAACGCGTGCTGATCGGCTTCATGGGCTGTTACGCCGCAATCACCGCTCTGCGCACCGCCCGCCACATCGTCCGCTCCGAACCCGCCGCGCGGGTGCTGGTCGTCACCGTTGAGCTGTCCACCCTCCACCTCCAGCCTGCCACCGCACTAGAGCCCCTGCTGGCCATGCTCCAGTTCGGCGATGGCGCAGCAGCGGCGCTGGTCACCGCAGACGGACCGGGCCTCGCGCTCGACACCCCCTTCACCGCCACCCTTCCCGACAGCGCGGAACTCATCCAGTGGGACATTGGCGACACCGGCTTTGCGATGCACTTATCCGGCGAAGTCCCCGGCCGGATCGCCGCAGCGCTTGGCACCCCGGAACTGCGCGCGGTGCTGCCCGCCGATCCATCGGCGGTCGATGGCTGGGCGGTGCATGCGGGTGGGCGCTCAATCCTCGATGCGGTGGAACATGGGTTGTCGCTCGCTCCCGACGCGCTTGCAACTTCTCGCGCGGTGCTCGCCGATTGCGGCAACATGTCCTCATCAACGCTCATGTTCGTGCTTGACCGGCTCTATGCACAACGACCGCAGCTCGGCGTGGCGCTGGCCTTCGGCCCCGGCCTCGCGGCGGAGGGGCTCAACCTTGGCTGGGTCGACGATGCTCGCTGCCATGCTCGCTGAGCGCGCCATAGCCGAAGAGCTGATGGACGCCGAAGACCTCGCGCCCGAAACCTACGCGAGCGTTCTGCACGATCTGGCGCAGGTTAACACCCTCACCCTCGCCCGCCGCCCGACCTTGCGGTTTCTCGCGCAGGTGCAACGCCGCCTGGGCAAGCAGCAACTCGATGCCGCGCGCACAGCTGGCGTGAAACCCCGTATCGCGCCAGTCCACCTGCGTATTCTCGATGTCGGCTTTGGCGACGGCGACATGCTCCGTGCTATCGCCCGCTGGGCCGCCAAACGCCACGTCACCGTCGATCTGGTCGGCATCGACCTCAACCCGAACAGCGCCCCGACCGCCCGCGCCGCCACTCCCGCAGACATGGCCATTGATTACCGCACTGGCGACTATGCCGATCTTGCCAATGAGCCTTGGGACATCATCCTCTCCAGCCTCGTCGCCCATCACATGACCCATGACCAATTGGTCGCCTTCCTCGCCTTCATGGACCGCCACGCCCGCGCAGGATGGTTCATCAACGATCTTCACCGCCACCGCTTCGCCTATATGGGCTACCCCTTGCTAGCGGGCCTGATGCGCTGGCATCCGATTGTGCGCCATGACGGCCGACTTTCCATCGCCCGCAGCTATCGCCCTGCTGAATGGCCCCCGATCCTTGCAGAGGCATACATCTCTGGTTCACGCGTCCAGCGCCAATTCCCGTTTCGATTATGCATATCCAAGATCCTCTAATCATTGGCGCTGGCCCGGCCGGATGCGCTGCTGCGATCACCTTGGCACGCGCTGGGCGCACGCCGTTGCTGATTGACCGCAATGCGGAACCGGGTGACGCGCTGTGTGGCGGGTTTCTGAGTTGGGAGACGGCAAAGCGGCTGGCCAGTCTTGGTATCGATGTCGCCGAACTTGGCGCCCATCCTGTGGACAAACTTGCACTCTTCTCGGCCAACCGGACAGTCATCACTGCCCTGCCTGCTTCCAGTTGGGGGTTGTCGCGCTTTGCACTGGACACTGCACTCAAGGCGCAGGCTCTGGCCGCCGGGGCGCGCTTTGCCACCCATAATGTCCGCCGTTATAAATCGCATGGGGACGCCAGTTGGTACGGCACAACAGTTGATACCGATACTGGACCGATCAGCGCGGCCAAGGTTTTCCTTGCCACTGGCAAGCATGACGTGCGGCCTGTCTACCGCATTCATGACACCGATAATCCAACCTTAGGCTTGCGTGTTGTGGTCCGCGATTCCCATGAGCTGGCAAAATTGGTTGGCAATCAGATAGAGTTGCACCTGTTCGATGGCGGCTATTGCGGTATCGTCGCACAGGAAAATGGCCGCGTGAACATCTGCATGGCCGTCCGCAAACGGCGGCTGAGCGCGGCAGGAAAGAACCCGCGGGATTTGTTCGATCAATTGGCGCGCGAACATCCCGCTCTGGGGGAGCGCATGGCCCATATCCCCCCTGATAGCAAAATTGATGCCATTGGCTCAGTGCCCTATGGATGGCGTCACAAACATACTGCCGGCGTTGTAATGCGCCTCGGCGATCAGGCAGCGGTAATCCCCAGTCTAGCGGGCGAAGGCATTGATATCGCGCTGGCCAGTGGGATTGCTGCGGCCGACCGGCTGATAAATAACAAACGCTTTGCCTTTCAGGAATGGTTCGCCTGGCAGACCGCTCTACCGGTCAAGGTCGCTGGTGTATTGTGGCACGCGGCGGAAAGTCCGCGCATCGCCGCCATGGGGATGCCGATCCTGTCAGCGTTCCCGTCTCTGACCCGCATGGCAGCAAAGCTGACGCGCATCGGTTGAACCGGCGGGCTGCACGGCGTAACGGAACACATGGCGCTTTCACCGCAATGGCTCGACGAACTGCGCAGCCGGACCCTGTTGTCCGCGCTGATTGGCAAGTCCGTCAAAATCACCCGCGCGGGCCGGGAATGGAAGGCATGCTGTCCCTTCCACAACGAAAAGACGCCCAGCTTCACGATCAACGATGAAAAGGGTTTCTATCACTGCTTCGGTTGCGGTGCCCATGGTGATGCCATCCGCTGGATGACCGACCAGCGCGGCCTGCCATTCATGGATGCGGTCAAGGAACTGGCGGGATTAGCTGGATTAGATGTGCCTGCCGCCGACCCGCGGGCAGCGCAGCGCGCCGAACAAGCGCTCACCCTGCGTGATGTTGTCGAAGCCTCCGCCGCCTGGTTCCGTGACCGGCTCGCAGACGATGAAGGTGCACCCGTCCGCGACTATCTGGCCCAGCGCGGCCTTGACCGGGCGACCGCAGAGGCGTTTGGCCTCGGCTTCGCGCCAGATGCTCGTGGGCGTCTGCGCGATGTCCTGAGCACATATGGCGAGCCGCTCGCGGTTGAGGCGGGGATGCTCATCGACCCACCAGCCGATACCGCAGGCACAACAGGCCGCGACGGTTTACCGTCGGGCAAGGCCCAACAAAAACGCGAACCGTACGACCGTTTCCGAGGTCGCTTGATGATCCCCATTCGTGATGCGCGCGGTCGGACGATTGCCTTTGGCGGGCGCATTCTCGGCCCGGGCGAGCCTAAATATCTGAACTCGCCCGACACCCCGCTATTCGACAAAGGCCGTGTTCTTTACAACCTCGACCGCGCCGCGCCGGCTGCCCGCACCGCGAACCGCCTGATCGTCGTCGAAGGCTATATGGATGTCATCGCGCTAGCGCAGGCGGGCATCGGTGAAGCCGTCGCCCCGCTCGGCACCGCGCTGACCGAGGAACAGCTCATCCTGTGCTGGCGGCAGATCCCGGTGCCAACTTTGGCCTTTGATGGCGACGCAGCTGGGCAACGTGCGGCAATGCGCGCGGCGGAACGGGCGCTGCCAATGCTGAAAGCGGGCTACAGCCTGTCGATCCTCACCCTGCCAACCGGCAAAGACCCCGATGATGTGGTGCGCGCCGACGGAGCCGCCGGGTTCGATGCGCTCATGGGGCAGGCATCGCCGCTCGTCGGCTTCCTCTGGCAACGCGCCCTCGCTGCCCGGCGCGATGACACCCCTGAAAGCCGCGCAGCAGTCAAAGCGCAGCTCATGACCTGGTGTGACACCATTACCGACCGCGACGTCGCTGCGCTCTATCGCCGCGACTTCCTCAGTCGGTTCGGCGACGCCTTTTTCCCGGCGCGCGAACAACGCAGCCAGAGCAGCGGCACTTGGCAGCGGGGGAGCGCGCGTAAGCCGCTGGCCTCAATTCGCCCGCCGGTTGCCGGGCCACCTGTGGACGATGTCCTGACCCGCGCCGTCATCTCCGGATTGCTGCGCTACCCGCAGCTAATTGTTGCCCGCATTGACCAGTTGGCGCAGCTAAATATCGCCGACCATCAGGACGCGCGCTTGCTTGATGCGATGATTGACGCCGCCAGTTTCAATCCAGGGGTTGATAGTGCGGGCCTGTTGACCATATTAGCGCCAGTGGACGGGTATAATAGGGCGGCTGAGCTGATGCGGGCTGACCGGGTGCATTTTTCATTCACGCGCAGCATCGCTAGCGACGCGGGCAAAGCCGCTACGTTGGCACCGCAGGGCGTGGAGCAACTGGACGAACTGCTCAGCGCGCTGGCGGCTTGGCCAGAGGTTGAGCGGGCGATGCAAACAGCGGATCAGCGCGCGCGCGCAAACGTTGATGAAGAGACGATGGCTGAACAGGCGCGGTGCCGCGATGCGGGCGCCGCCTTACAGCAGCGGCTAAGAAATTTTGCGGAGCAGGCCTCCGCCGAGTAATTCGGGGACAACGCGCCGGGCGGCGCTGACGGGATACGAAAACGGCATGAGCGAAGACGACATCGATACCGACACCGCGGGCAGCAACGGCGACGAACCGCTGATCGACCTGAATGATGCGGAAGTGAAAAAGCTGATCGCCCGCGCCAAAAAGCGGGGGTACATCACCTATGATGAGCTGAACGCTGCCCTGCCGCAGGATCAGATGTCGTCCGAGCAGATCGAAGACATCATGTCGGCCATCTCCGAAATGGGCGTCAACATCGTCGAAAAGGACGAAGATTCGGACGACGACGAGGAAGAAGCAGAGGCCGAAGCCGAGGAAATCGATCCCGTTGGTCTGTCCTCGCCCTCGATCACCGTTCCCGAGAAGAAGAAAGAGATTATCGACCGCACCGACGATCCGGTGCGGATGTATCTGCGCGAAATGGGCGCGGTCGAGCTGCTCAGCCGTGAGGGCGAAATCGCCATCGCCAAGCGGATTGAGGCCGGTCGCTACACGATGATTATCGGCCTGTGTGAAAGTCCGATCACGTTCAACGCGATCATCGAATGGTCGCACGCGCTCGACGCTGGCGAAATGCAGCTGCGCGAAATCCTCGACCTCGAAGCCATGCTGGCTAAGGACCCGGTGCCCGAAAATCTCGAAGAAGCCGAAAATGCCGATGGCGACGGCGAAATCTCGGAAAAGAGTGCCGGTCAATCCTTCAAGGAAGAGGAAGAGGTCGAAGAGGCCCCTGCTGCCGAGGCCGACGAAGAAGACGATATGACCGAGCGGCGCGCCCGCCCGCAATTCGCTGATGACGATGAGGACGACAACACCCTGTCGCTCGCCGCGATGGAAGAGTTGCTGAAGCCCGACGCCATCGAAAAATTCGCAAAAATCACAAAACTTTACCGCGAATTCAACAAGCTGCAGGATGCCCGCCTGGCGGCGCTATCCATCGGCAACGATGTGCCAGCGGCGCAAGAGAAAAAATATCAGCGCTTGCGCGATGAACTGACTGCCGAAGTTGAAAGCGTTCAGTTCCACAACAGCAAGATCGAATATCTGGTCGATCAACTCTACGCCTATAACCGCCGGCTCACGGCACTGGGCGGACAGATGCTGCGTCTGGCTGAGCGTCACAAAGTGCCGCGCAAGGAGTTCCTCGAAACTTACGTTGGCGCAGAGCTTGACGAAGGCTGGATGGACCGCGTCAGCACCCGCGACAAGAAATGGGCGGCCTTTGCCGAGCGCGAGGGCGGCGCTGTCGACCGCATCCGCACTGAGATCAGCGAAATTGCGCAGTCCACCGGCATGGCGCTGGGTGAATTCCGCCGCGTCGTCAACATGGTGCAAAAGGGTGAACGCGAAGCCCGCATCGCTAAAAAGGAAATGGTCGAAGCCAATTTGCGGCTCGTCATCTCCATCGCCAAAAAATACACCAATCGCGGGCTGCAATTCCTTGATCTCATTCAGGAAGGCAATATCGGCCTGATGAAAGCGGTCGATAAATTTGAATATCGTCGCGGTTACAAGTTCAGCACCTACGCCACCTGGTGGATCCGTCAGGCGATCACCCGCAGCATCGCCGATCAGGCGCGGACCATCCGTATCCCGGTGCATATGATCGAAACGATCAACAAGCTGGTGCGCTGTTCACGGCAATTCCTGCATGAGCAGGGCCGCGAACCGACGCCGGAGGAAATGGCCGAGCGCCTGTCGATGCCGCTCGAAAAGGTCCGCAAGGTGATGAAAATCGCCAAGGAACCGATCAGCCTCGAAACCCCCATCGGTGATGAGGAAGACAGCCATCTCGGCGACTTCATCGAGGATAAGAACGCGGTCATCCCGGTTGATGCCGCCGTCCAATCGAACCTCAAGGAAACCGTCACCCGCGTCCTCGCCAGCCTGACCCCGCGTGAGGAACGCGTCCTGCGCATGCGCTT
>JANOPV010000121.1:0-7651 GCA_031422035.1 Sphingomonas sp.
TCGCGAGACGCTGAGTGGCAGAGTGGGTGGCGGCGGTGACGGTGAGGCCAGCGGGCGTGACCTGCTGCGCTTTACCGACCCAGTGTCGCGGCGAACGCTGGCGATCCGGCCCGACATCACGCGTCAAGTGGGCCGGATAACCACATCGCGATTGGCCGATGCGTCGCCCGCTGCGCCTGTCCTATGCCGGGCAGGTACTGAAATTGCAGGCCAGCGAACTGTGGCCAGAGCGCGAAATGCTCCAGGCCGGAGCCGAGCTGATCGGCAGCGACAGCGCAGCGGCGGCGGCAGAGATTGTCAATGTTGCCGTCATGGCGCTCGCGGCGGCGGGGGTGACCGACATCACCGTTGATTTCACCTTGCCTGATTGCGTACAAGCGCTAGCCGCCGGGGCGTTACCGGTGGCAGATGACCGGCTCGATGAAGTCAAGGCCGCACTGGACGGCAAGGACGCTGGCGCATTGCAGGCACTGGGAGCAGCGCACTATTTGCCACTGATCGCTGCAGCTGGGCCGTTCGACGCGGCACTGGCCAAAATCCGAGCGTTTGACGGTTCAGGCATGCTGACCGAACGGCTCGACGCACTTGCAGCAATAGCCGCGACGCTGGCGGGCCGGGCGACGCTAACACTCGACCCTACCGAACGGCATGGCTTTGCATATCAAAGCTGGTTCGGCTTTTCGCTGTTCGTCGCCGGGCACAGCGTAACGATTGGGCGCGGCGGCAGCTATCGCATCATCCACCCGGATGGCCGTCAGGAAGCCGCCATTGGGTTTTCGCTCTACCCTGATCCGTTGATCGAGGCGGGACTGGGAACTAGCCACGATGCCGAGCGGCGGCTATTCTTGCCGCTGACACATGACCGGGCGGTGGCCGCCCAGTTGCGCAGCGATGGCTGGACAACCGTTGCCGCGCTTGACCCGAATGACGATGGGCGTGCGCTAGGGTGCACGCACCGGCTCGCTGGTAGCCTGCCCCTGCCTTATTGACCGGCAATGCGGCGCATGAGCGCGAGCACGGCTTCGTTGCCACCGTAGCCCGGCGTACCAAATTCCATATTCATCGCCATATGCGCGCGCAGCGCCTGGTCCCCCGCAGCGACACCCAGCAACACGGTGCGCGCACCACTGCGCTGCAAGGCCGTCGACAGCGCCAGTGATTGGGCCGCCGCATCCTCGCGCGCATTTGCATAGAGGATCACCCAGTCGGGCACATCGCGGTCGCCAACATGGGTGATCGGGGACAGCGCCCGCTGCCGTATAGGATCGGTGCCGAATGCTGGGACATAGGTCCGCTGCGCCATAAACCGTGCCTGCTGCATCTGTGCTGGCACATCATAGCCTGCACCATCGATCAGGATCGCCCCGCGAACTGCTGTAAAGGCAGATCCGGCATATTGCGGGTCCGTGCTGACCAGCGCCGACAGATGAGCCCCAGCGCTGTGACCAAGCAGCAGGATGCGATCGGGATCATAGCCGAGTCGGGCCGCCTGTGCTCGCAAGTGCGCCAGCGCCGCGCCGACGTCTGCCGCCTGCTGTTCCACCGGGGCGTCAGGGAGCAGACGATAACCCACCGAGGCAAAGGCCCAACCATGCTGGCGGAACCAGGCGGGTTTCTCACCCACCATTTCCGGCGCGCCGTTCTGCCAGCCGCCGCCATGGATATAGACCGCGAGCGGTGGGCGCCGCGTGCTTTGGCCCTCGGTAATTGCAGGGCGGAAAAACAGGATGCGTTGACGCTCATCGCTGCCATATCGCAACACTTGATCCGCCGCGATGCTGCCGCGCCGATTGACCTGAGTGCCGCCGGCATCAGCACGCTGGCCACGCTCGCCGCGTTGCCCAAAGCGGCGCTGCGGGCGACCCGGTTCGGCTTGGGCGAGCGCCGGGCGAGCTGTCGTTGCGCCACCTGGCTGAGCCGAAAGCGCGAGGAGGATCGAGAGAGCAAGCATGAATATCCCCTTGGACGATCTAAACCGATGATGGTGATGGCGCGGCGCGGTCGCAAAACAATGTGCCGCCTGTCGCAAGAGTGTCGCAAGACAAATCACGATGCGTGCTGGACGCCGCAGCCTGCGCCGACTAGGGACAGCGCCGTTTGGCGATACGCGTTTGACACAGCACGAACGGTGCAGCCAGAGGAGACAATCAAGCATGGCCAATGTTGCAGTAATCGGCGCTCAATGGGGCGACGAGGGCAAGGGCAAGATTGTCGACTGGCTCGCCAGCCGCGCCGACGCGGTCGTCCGCTTTCAAGGCGGGCATAATGCTGGGCACACGCTGGTCGTCGGCGACCAAGTTTATAAGCTGTCCTTGCTGCCCTCAGGGATTGTCCGGGGGACATTGTCGATCATCGGCAATGGCGTTGTCCTCGACCCGTGGGCGCTGCGCGATGAAGTCGCAAAGCTGCGCGGCCAAGGCGTGACAATCAGCCCCGATAACTTCGCAATTGCCGACAATTGCGCGCTAATTCTGCCGTTTCACCGCGACCTCGACGCCTTGCGCGAAACCGCCGCCGGTGCGGGCAAGATCGGCACCACCGGCCGCGGTATTGGCCCAGCCTATGAAGACAAGGTCGGGCGGCGGGCGATCCGGGTGTGCGACCTTGCCCATCTTGACCAGCTGGACCCGCAGATCGAGCGGCTGACAGCACATCATGATGCGTTACGCGCCGGATTTGGTGAACCGCCGATTGATCGCGCGCGGTTGATCGCCGACCTGTCCGAGGTTGCCGACTTTGTCCTGCAATTCGCCCAACCTGTGTGGAAGCGCTTGAAAAAGGTGCGCAAAGCCGGCGCGCGAATCTTGTTTGAGGGCGCGCAAGGCGTGCTGCTCGACGTGGACCATGGCACCTATCCCTTTGTCACCAGTTCTAACACCGTGAGCGGCACCGCGGCGAGCGGATCGGGCCTGGGACCTGGAGCCATCGGCTTTGTGCTGGGCATCGCCAAAGCCTATACCACCCGGGTCGGCAGCGGGCCGTTCCCGACCGAGCTGGACGATGCGATTGGCCAGCGGTTGGGCGAGCGGGGCCATGAATTCGGCACCGTCACCGGGCGCAAGCGGCGTTGCGGCTGGTTCGACGCCGTGCTGGTTCGCCAAGCCTGCGCGGTCGCCGGGGTAACGGGTATAGCGCTGACCAAACTTGATGTGCTCGACGGGTTTGAGACAATCCGCATCTGCACCGGCTATCGGTTACGCGGCAAAATCCTGGATTATTTCCCCGCCCACGCCGCCGATCAAGCTGCCGTTGAGCCGATTTATGAAGACATGGACGGATGGCAGGAAACGACCGCTGGCGCGCGCAGCTATGCCGATCTGCCAGCCCAGGCGATCAAATATATCCAGCGGCTACAAGAACTGATCGAAACGCAAATCACCCTGGTTTCAACCAGCCCGCAACGCGACGACACGATCTTGATCCGGGATCCCTTCAGCGATTGACCTTAGCAGATAGGGCGGCGCTTGATTAGCCACTCTTGAGCTCTGCCCCGAGGCGCAGGCTGGCGCGCCAGAAGAAATAGGCAGGGATCACCCCGAGCCACGCTGCGCCATAGAGCACCCAGCGGACGCTTTCGGTGCCAGCGTAAGGCAGCAGCGCATCGGACAGCGCTCCGAACAAAAACGGACCGAGGCCAAGGCCGATGAAATTCTGCCCAAACAGCATTACCGCCGCTGCGATGGCTCGCAATTCTGGGCGGACCAGACCCTGCACACAGGCATAGGTAGGGCCATAATAGGCGGCATTGAGCATCGTCGGCACGATGATCAACGCGACCGCCATCCGCCAATCCTCGACCAGATAGCCAAAGAACAGGAACGGTGCAGCGACAGCCATGCCGAGCGCCGGGGTGGTCAACAGATGCCGCTTATCAACCGATCCGAAGCGGTCGGCCATCCAGCCGCCAAGCCAGGTGCCGAGGACGCCAGCGGCGCCGAGGGCCACCGCCATCGCGAGGCCGACTTGGGTCGTCGACAGGCCGTGGGAGCGGACGAAAAAGCTAATCGTCCACAGCCCCTTCCCATAGGACAGGAACGCGGTGACCGACGCTGCGGCCAGCAACAACATATAGGCCCGTGAGGCGAAGAGTGCGCGCAGGGCGTCAGCAGTCGAGACCGCCGCCTTGGGCGTCGTCTGCGCCGCCAATTCCGCCAGTGCGACTGCCTGTCGCCGGGGTTC
This sequence comes from Sphingomonas sp., assembly GCA_031422035.1. Classification (GTDB taxonomy): domain Bacteria; phylum Pseudomonadota; class Alphaproteobacteria; order Sphingomonadales; family Sphingomonadaceae; genus Sphingopyxis. Next base: position 4,180 of record JANOPV010000121.1, read on the forward strand.
ACGCATCAGGAAAGGCACAATGAGGGCGAGGAGCAGGCCCGGCACCGCAACCAGCATTAACGCTGCCCGCCAGCCGTAAATATCGTTGACCGTGCCGCCGATCACCAACCCGAGCAGCGTACCAATCGGCACCCCCATGCCGTAAAAGGCGATGGCGGACGGGCGTTTTGCAGCTGGGACGCTGTCGCTGATCAAGCTGTGCGCGGCCGGCGTGCACCCCGCCTCGCCCACGCCAACACCGATCCGCGCGAACAGGAGTTGGGTGAAGTTTTGCGCGAACCCGCACAGCGCGGTCATGGCTGACCAGATGGCCAGGGAGATGGCAATCAGGGTAACGCGATTGGTGCCTACCCGGTCGGCATAGCGGGCAATCGGCAGACCCAGCAGGGCATAAAATACTGCAAAGGCCGGCCCGGCGAGCAGCCCTAGCGCCGTATCGCTGAGGCCCAGATCCGCCTTGATTGGCTCCCCCAAAATGTTGAGAATCTGCCGGTCGAGGAAGTTGAGGATGTAAACGACCAGCAGCGTATAGAGCAGCGCGCGCGGTATGGCCGATTTGCCCGGCAATGCTGTGGTAGCCACGCTGTTCTCCCCTGCTGCTGCTCTTGTCACCGCCATAGAAGGGCGTGGCGGCGCAAATGTCAAAGCACGAGGCAATGCAACCACTTGCCGCGACGAGGATTTTGCCTATGGCGAACTTGCCCTCTTCCCCAAAATATCGGGTCTTCATTGCATGACAACACGTGAAACCACCCGTTTACTGCCGCGCGACAACGCTGTGGGTGCGCCACGCTCCCGGCTGCGCGACCGGGCGATGGTTACCGCGTATGGCGCCGTGCAATGGCCGTGGCTGTTGCGCAGCCTGTCTGGCGGGCGCCGCGCCGATAAGCTGGCGCTGCTCGACCGGATCGGGCTGCCGCATGATGCGCTGCCCAATCTGGGGAGCTGGAAAGCAGATACGATGTTGCTCACGCACATTGTCGATGCCGTCGCTGAAGTGCGGCCCGCACAGGTGGTTGAACTCGGCTGCGGCGCAACGACGCTGGTGGCGGCGCAGGCGCTGCGCAACTTGGGCGGCGGCACGTTGACGAGCTATGACCAGCATGCCGACTTTACCGACCTCACGGGAGCGTGGGTCGCCGAACATGGATTAACCGCCGATATGCGGCATGCACCGCTTGGCCCGGCACCGCTGGGCTGGGGCGGCCATTGGTACCAGTTGACTGACATACCCGCAGTTATTGACCTGCTGATTATCGACGGCCCGCCCTGGGCAGTGCACCCGCATGTGCGGGGGGCGGCAGAGGTGCTGTTTGACCGGATTCCGGTTGGAGGCCGCGTCCTACTCGATGATGCAGCCCGCCTCGGCGAGCGGGTGGTCGCGCAGCGATGGCGCAAGCGGTGGCCGAACTTTGAGTTCCGGCTCGATGGCCGCGGCACGAAGGGGACGCTGATCGGTGTGCGGCGGCGCTGAACTCGGGCACCCGTCGCGCTGGACAGCGGCGGTTCACGCTTTAGTCTACCCCGACTGCTGACCAAGGGGCTGAACCAATGCGCCGACAGCTACTGATTGCGTCCCTCCTGGCGTTGCTGCCGCTGAGTGCATCACTGCCACAAACGCCATCTGCACCGCCCGTGCTACCGATTCCGGATTCCGATGGCACTTTCTTCTTTCCCGATACGCCCGTCGCCGCCGTTGCGCGTGCACAGTTACTAGCGTCCGGCGATATCGCCACCATGCAACTCAACTTGGCAGATGGCACAATCACCAGCACCGATCTGGTGCGCGAATATCTGCGCCAGATTGCCGCTCTCGATGACGCCGGGCCGATGCTGAATGCCGTGATCGCGACCTATCCCGATGTGATTGCACAGGCTGAAGCGCTCGATGCCGAACGGCGGGCGGGGCGGGTGCGCGGGCCGCTCCACGGTATCCCCATCCTCATCAAGGACAATATTGAGGCCATCGGCCCGCTGCCGACGACGGCAGGGTCGCTGGCGCTGAGGGACAATGTGACCGGGCGCGATGCGACGCTGGTCGCACGGCTGCGCACGGCGGGCGCGATCATCCTAGGGCGGGCCAACCTGTCCGAATGGGCGAATTTCCGCGACAATGATTCGACCAGCGGGTGGAGCGCAGTGGGCGGCTTGACCCGCAATCCACACAGCCTTGACCGGTCAGCATGCGGCTCATCATCAGGCAGCGGGGCCGCGATAGCCGCCGGATTTGCTGCCGCCGCTATTGGCACTGAAACTGACGGGTCGATTGTGTGTCCTGCGGGTAGCAATGGCATTGTCGGGTTCAAGCCCACCGTCGGCCTGATCAGTCGCCGGTTCGTTGTGCCGATCAGCGCCAGTCAGGATACCGCCGGACCAATGACTCGTAGTGTCCGCGACGCAGCCGTTATGCTGTCGGTGCTGGCCGGGACCGATCCTGACGATGCCGCGACCGCTGAAGCCGATGTCCGCCGTGTTGACTATGTCGCCGCGCTGCGCCCAGACGCGCTGCACGGGGTGCGCATTGGCGTGATGCGCGGCAGTATCGGAACCGACCCGCGCATCATCGCTTTGTTCGATCAGGCGATTGCGGTGATGCGGACACAAGGTGCGACCATCATCGATATATCAAATGACGGTGTCGATAATGACGCGCTGGGTGAAGCGGAGTTTACCGTGTTGCTGACGGAGTTTCGCGAGGATCTGAACAGCTATCTCGCCGGGCTGCCGAACCGCCCAGCGGGAGCGCCGCGCACATTGGCTAGCCTGATCGCGTTCAACCGCGCCGAACCGCGTGAGCTGCGCTGGTTCGGACAGCGTCTGTTTGAACAGGCCGAGGCGACCGGCACGGCGGGCGGGCGCAATAGCGACGCCTATCGCACCGCACTCACCACCGCCCAGCGGCTCGCGGGGCCAGCGGGGATCGACCGGCTGCGGCAAGTGCATGATGTCGAGCTGTTGATCGCTGTCACCAACGGGCCGACCTGGGCCATCGACCTGGTCAATGGCGACCGCTTTGTCGGCCCTAGCGCCAGCCAATTGCCAGCCGTCGCCGGATATCCGCATCTGACGGTGCCGATGGGTCGGGTGCAGGGATTGCCGATCGGGCTGAGCATTATCGGCACGCGCTGGGCCGATGCGACGGTGCTGGCTGCGGGTTTTGCCTATGAGCAAGCTGCTGACCTGCGGCTGCCGCGGGCAACATTTGCGCTGGATGCAAATGCCATTCCTCCGGCGCCGCCCAGCCGCCGCTAATCAGTCGCTTTCGGCCTGGTGATTGAGAATTTCGTTGCGAATGCGGATGTTGCGCCCGGCGAGCAGCACTTCGAGGAGGAATGCCGTCAGCGCGAGCACGATCAATATCATGGCGACGATGAACAGGACGGCCACCGCCGTGCCGAACCTGGCCCACCAATTCGGTCTGGAACAACAGGATTACGACCACCGCCACGGTGATCGCGCTCGCTACTGCAAG
>JANOPV010000122.1:0-1712 GCA_031422035.1 Sphingomonas sp.
GCATTTCGCCATGAGCCTCAACTGGATCGCCACCGCCTTTACCTTTCAGGCCGCGATGCCCGCCTGGCTCGGCTGGGTCGCAGTTGGGCTGGTGGCACTCTATCTTGCGGTGTTCCCGGCGCTGGCGGCGATGGCGGCATGGTGGGGGGCATCGCTGCTCCCAACCAAAATTCGTCATTCCCGCGAAGGTGGGGATGACGAAATAGCGGGGGTCGTCGGCACCGCTCCCAGCCGCCTCCCCCTCCTCCTTCTGTTCGCCGCCGCGTGGATCATCACCGAATGGCTGCGCAGCTGGCTGTTCACCGGCTTCGCGTGGAATCCGTTGAGTGCCACCATGGCGGACACCCTGCTGCCCCAATCAACAATGCTAATCGGAACCTATGGCGTCAGCGGCATGGTGGTGTTGCTAACGGGCGCGCTATTGCTGCTTGCCCAAGCGGCCAACGCGCGCAGCGGGACTGCTTTGACGGCAGCTCGGTCGAGCTCGCTTATCGTGCTTGGAATTGGCTTGCCGATGATTGCTGCTCTTGTCAGTTTTGGGGTGGTGCCAAGTCCGCAACCGTTGACCGGCATTCCCGTCACCATCGTCCAGCCCAACATCGAGCAAGGCGACAAATGGGACATGGCGGCGCGCACCGAAAATTTCCGGCGCCTTGCCCGCTTATCGCCGCGCCGCGCAGGTGATCCGCCTCGCCTGGTCTTGTGGCCCGAAGCCGCCGTCCCCGACTATCTGGAGGGCGGCTATCCTCAGCAATGGTATGTGGAGCCTGCCAGCTTCACCCGCGCGCGGCTGGCGGCACTGCTCGGGCCGCGCGATGTGCTGCTCACCGGAGCAGTGCGGTTGGAGACGGGCCCATCAGCGTCTGCGCCAGGGGAAGGGCAACCCCCGCTAGCGCCTGCGCTAGGGGAAGGGCAACAAGAAGTCCTTGGCGCGCGCAACAGCCTGTTCGTCCTAAATGCGCAGGGGCAGCTCGGTCCGCGTTATGACAAGGCGCATTTGGTGCCCTTTGGCGAATATCTGCCGTTACGCACGCTTCTCTCCCCACTCGGCCTCTCGCGCCTTGCCCCCGGCGCTGTTGATTTTTGGCCCGGCCCGGGCCCCCGCACGCTCGACCTATCCGAGCAAGGCTTTGGCCGGGTCGGCGTGCAAATCTGCTACGAGATCATTTTCTCCGGCCAAGTCGTGGACCGCGCCAACCGCCCCGATTTCATCTTCAACCCGTCGAACGACGCCTGGTTCGGCAGCTGGGGCCCACCGCAGCATTTAGCGCAGGCGCGGCTGCGGGCGATTGAGGAGGGGCTGCCGGTGGTGCGGTCCACCCCAACCGGGATCAGCGCGATCATCGACGCCAATGGCCGGATTCTTGAGTCTATCCCGATGGGCCAGGCCGGGCGGATCGACGCGCGCCTGCCGCGACCGCACGCGCCGACACTGTTCGCGCGCTATGGCAATATTCTCCCACTGCTGCTGGCAGTTTTTCTTGTCGGGATCGCAATTGCCATCGGCCGCCGCCGCCGCTAAGGGGCGCACATAAAGCAATCTTTATATGCCCCCGCTTTGCCGGGTGCGAACACTGGAAAGTTCCCATGCGCACCGACTATCTCTTCACGTCCGAATCCGTGTCCGAAGGCCATCCAGACAAGGTGTCGGACCAGATTAGCGACGCCATCGTCGACCTGTTCCTGTCCAAGGACCCAGAGGCGCGGATCGC
>JANOPV010000123.1:0-7939 GCA_031422035.1 Sphingomonas sp.
TCGGCGAGCAGATTGACCTGATTGATCGACCGGGTTTCGATGCCGGTGCCCGCGCTCAGGAACAGGCTGCTGGTAAAATGCGTCACTGCCTCCCGGATATAATGGCCGCCATTGATCATGCCGTGGCCATAAACCGACTGGATCACATCATCGGGCCTGAGCCCCATCCAGCGGTACATGCGCCCGACCAGCAAATTTGTAATCTCCCGCCCCTTTGGCCCGAACATCAGCGGTTGCGGACGCCCCGTGGTGCCGCTGGTGGTGTGGAAGACGACGCTGGAACTGCCGCGCCCGTCGAAATCGCCATAGGGCGGGTGATCGTTCACCGACGCCATCAGGTCCGATTTATCATAGACTGGCAGCTTGGTGATGTCGGCCAGCCCGGCAATGTCGACAGGCTCGATCCCGCGTGCACCCCATAGCCGCTGGTAAAAAGGAATCTGCCAGCCGCGCTGCATGAGGCGCACAAACCGGGCATTCTGGAGCGCATACAGCTCATCGCGCGACATGCGGCCATAAGCGCCGACCAGATCGAGCGGGTAGTCGGCGAGCATTTGCCGGGCGTCAAAGGCTTCAAAATAGGTGGCGTGCGTCATGCAGGGTCCGTGGCGTAGCTGAGGGGATCATCGAACAGGCGCTCGTCACCAATGTCGCCCGCAAGTTCGCGGCAGAGCGCATATTTGGCGGCGGATTGGGCGGGCGTCATGGGTAGTGCGGGGCTGCCGGGGTTGGCGGCGATGATGCGGTCGATCACCTGCCCGTCGGCCATCGTGAGAATGAGGCGTTGCGGGGTCATCGCATTGGGATCGAGATTGTCGTCGAGGACCACTTGCACCCGCACAGCCAGCGCGTCGTCAGTGGTTTCCAGACGTGGATCGATGATGCCATCGTGCAGCATCAGGGGCGCAAGGAAACCGAGGCAGAGACGGTTGTAGCTCATGGGTGCGCCGGGGATGTACGGACGCCCGATCAACCGGTGGATGAGAGGGGGGGCGTGGAGCGTGATCGACAAAATTCCCTCCCCATCGTCGATAGGGCGGATTGCATCGCACATTTCCTGCAACGCGCCCAATGCCCCATGGCTCGCGCGGCCTGAGGGAAAGGGCTTGATGCTTACCTCGCTGACCCGCCAGATTTGGCCAAGCGTCGCGGTATAGCGCGCAAGGTCGAGCTGCTCGATCAGCGCCGAATAGCCGAACGGCCCCTCCAGCACATCGTGCGGCCCGGTTAGCCCGGCTCTGACCAGATCGACCGCTTGCATTGCACCTTGCGCCGCGCGGCCAATCTGGAGCGGCAGCGCGACCGATGCCTCGACATGCGCCTGCATCGTGCCGCCCGCAAAGCTGTAGGCGAGGCCGAGAACATCGGCCATCTGGTCGCGCGTGCACCCCTCTAGCCGCGCCACCGCGAGCGCCGCGCCTATTACCCCGGCGGTGGCGGGACGGAAAAACCGCATAGGCCCGGTGGCGGCGATGCCCAGGCCGCTGGCTATGTCGACACCGACGGCGAGCGCCTCCACAAACGCCTCTGGATCGCACCCGCCCGCGCGGTCCGCCGCGGCCAGCAGCGCCGCAGTGACGACCGACAGGGCATGGACCACCGCAGGTTCATGAACCGCGTCCCATTCGAGGCAGTGGATCTGAAAGCCATTGAGGAAGGCCGCAGAAATCGGTGCGAGCCAAACGCCGGAGCCGAGAATGCGGCAATCATCGGTCGGACCTTCGGTATAGCTACGTACGCTGTTCAGCACGGCGCTCGCCTCAGCGGTGCTCGCCCCTGCCGCCCCGACCGCCAGCGTATCGGCGAGCAAGCGCAGCGCATCAGCGCGCGCCGTCGCGGGGAGCATGTGCGGCGCGGCGGCGAAATCGAGTATGGCGTGTGTTGCCTTCACCAATCCCCCTCCCGTTTACGGGAGGGGTTAGGGGTGGGCAGGCCTGATAAGGAGGCGCGATTACTGGCCCACCCCCGGCCCCTCCCGCAAGCGGGAGGGGAGAATTGTCGTTCCCTCATGCCAACCACTCCTCGATCGCGCTGCGGATCGCCGCCGGATCGTCGCCGTGCAGCGCCAGGTCAATCGCCCGGTTTGCCTCAGCCCAACCCAGGCCGCCCCATTTGAACAGGCTGTGGACCTTCGCAATCAGCCCCGCTTCATCGAGCGGCCGCTCAGGGTCGCCGAGCGTGTCGACCAGGTCGACGGTCGCGCCTCCACCCGACGCGCGCGCGCCATAATGCTCTGGATAGCGCGACGTAAACTCTGGCGCCTCAACCACGGTCACCCGCGCAGTGATTGGGGCAAGCGCGGCGATGGCAGCGGGTGTGAAATCCTCTGGCCCACCGAACCGCCCAGCCAGCATCACGGCGACCGCGTGCTGGATCGAAAACTTGGCTTCAGCCTCAGTTGTCAGGTCCGGGCGGTCGCAAAAGGCCAGCGCGTCGGCATAGGTCGCAATCTCTACAGGGCCATCAATTGTCGCGCCCTGCGCCATCAGCGCACGGGCGGCATCCATCGCTGGCTGCGCGTGACGACAGGCTGCCCAAGGTTTGAAACTCACCTCATGAATGCGCCACACCGGGCCCAGCATCAGTGGCTTTGGTGCGTCGCACATCGCCGCATAAAGGCCCTGTGGCCCCTCCAGCACAAAGCGCGGACCGGTCATGCCGATGCGGGCATAATAGGCCGCCGACCCGCCGGTCATCATCGCGTGCATGACGTGCCATTGTTTGGCCATCACCGGCTCGTTCCGGGTTTGCCACACCCCGCCGCTGACGGAGCCCGCCAGCCCCAGCGCCGACGCCATTTCGCGCGCGTCACACTCTAGCAATGCCGCGGCGGCGGCGGCGGCGCCGAATACCCCGGCGGTCGCGGTCGGGTGGAAGTGGCTGTAATGCTTGGCATCCAGCGTCGCGCCGATGGCGATCATCGCCTCGTAGCCGCGCACCGCGGCACTCAGCATCGCGTCCATGCTATCGGGATCACCGAACAACACGGTTGGCCAGATCACCGGGCCAGGATGGAGCCGCGCGGTCCGGTGAATATCGTCCATCTCCAACACATTGCCCAGAAATGCAGACTTGGCCGCAGCGTCGTCATTTACCTCATCAAAACAACGCGCTACATCGCTGTTGCGGGCGCCAACGACGCAGGCCAGCCAATCCAGCAAATGCCGTCGCGCGCAAATATGTTCGGGTACTTCCACCAAGCGATCCATTTGCTTGGCCAGCCGCTCAGTCAGGCTATAGGTATCGCTCATGCGGGCATATCCGCAAATCGGGGGACACCGCCTTGGCCGCGACACCGCGCTATCAGCAACTGGCCGACGAATTGCGCAGCGATATTCTGCGCGGCGATTATGAACCGGATGGTTTCCCAACCGAAGCCGAACTGTGCCAGACCTTCAGCGTCAGCCGCTTTACCGTGCGCGAGGCCCTGCGGTCGCTGCAACAAGAAGGCTTGATCGCCCGCAAGCGCGGCTCGGGCACGGTCATCCAGCCAGCGGCGGCACGCGGCGGTGCGTTGCACCAGCCATTGTCCAATGTTGCCGAAATTCAGCAATATGCGCGGGACACCCAAGCAATTTTTGAACTGATGGGCGACGCGCCGCTGCCCAAAGCGATTGCCGAGCAGATCGGCATTGTTGCGGGTGGCCGCTGGGCACATTTCAAGGGATTGCGCACCAGCGGCGATTCGAGCGCGCCCATTGCGACCACCGACGCCTATGTCCACGAAAGCCTGGCCGATGTCGCCCGGCAGGTGTCGCCGAATGAAGATACAATCTTTCGCCAGCTCGAAAGGCTGGGCGGAGTTAAGGTCGAGATTGTTACGCAGGATATTCAGGCAGTCGCCGCCAGTGCCGAAGTCGCCAAGCGGCTGGGGGTTGCCAAGCGGTCGCCGTGTTTGCTGATCCTGCGCTGTTACAAGGACGCCAACGGCCGCATCCTCGAAATTTCCGCAAACCATCATCCTGGCGAGCGCTTTGCTTATTCGATGCACATCGAGGTCGAAGGGTGATGCCCTAACCATTGGCATTGAGCTCAGGCGCCGGCGCCGCATGCCAGGGCTCACTAGCAAAGCGGATAGCCGGAGCGATATGGTGACTGCCGTCGACGTCGAGCCACAAATCGCGTTCGGACACGTGCGGTTCGTCGAACGCCTCGCGGAAATCAAGCACTGGCGCGAAGGCTACGTCCTTATCGGCAAACCATGCCACCCATTCGTCGCGCGTGCGGGTGGCAAAGATGCCGCGCAGGACGGCAATCAGTTCGCCTTGGTCCCCGGCATCACGTGCAGCGTGCGGGATCAGATCTGGGCGCTCCAGTGCGGTCAGCATATTTTCGGCGAACTTCATTTCACGGCCGCCGAGCGTGACGTGCTTGCCATCTGCGGTTGCGTACACCTGATAGAAGGCCGCGCCGCCGAGCGAGCGCTGGCTTGCTGAGAGCGGCGCCGCTCCGCCAGCGATCGCGCCGCCAGCGGTGTGCGCGCACCAGGGCAATAGGCTGTCGAACATCGCGCAGTCGATATAGTCGCCCTTGCCAGTGCGTTCGCGGCCAATGAGCGCCATCAGCACGGCGGACAGGGCGGTTAGCCCGGCGGCCATGTCGGCGGATGGTGCGCCGGGAACGACCGGGACGCCATCCGCGCCGTCATTGACCGACAGGAAGCCGGAGAGCGCCTGAACTGCGAGATCGTGCGCAGGATGGTGGGCGAGCGGGCCGGTTTGGCCGAAGGCGGAGATCGAGCAATAGATGATCCGCGGATTGCGTAAATGAACCGCTTCATGGAAGTAGCCGAGCCTTTTCATGACCCCGGGGCGGAAGCCTTCGACAAAAACATCAGCAGTATCAATGAGTTGCCAGAGTTTCTCCCGCCCGCCCTCGGTCTTGAGATCGAGCACCACACTCCGCTTTCCGCGATTTAGGTTGCGAAACCAGACAGATAGCTCGTTTTCAAACGGTGCCTGCTCGCGCGCGGGATCACCCCCCGGCGGCTCGATTTTGATTACCTCTGCGCCCTGATCGGCCATCATCATCGTCATCATCGGACCCGGCAGGAACTGCGTCAGATCGACCACGCGGATGCCCGAAAGCTTGCCCATGCCGGTCAGATGACGCCGGTGGCGCGCAGGTCCGCCACCGCGCCTGCGTCATAGCCAAGCTCCGCCAGGAGCGCGTCATTATCCGCGCCCAGCAGCGGCGCGGCGCGGTTGGGCAGACGTTGTCCATCAACCTTTATCGGGTTGGCGAGGATGTGGATGAAGTCGCGGTCGGGATGGGGAACGGTGTCGCGCATGCCGGTTTCGACTAGCCACGGATTGTCGAGCGCCTGCGCCAAACCATTGACCGGCGCGATGGGCACATGCCCCTCTAGCAAGGTCTGCCAATGCGCCACCGACTGGGCGGTGAAGATGTCGTCGAGAATGCCAGTGAGCACAGCGCGATTAGCCAGCCGGTCGGCTTCGGTGACGAACCGCGGATCGGCAGCAAGGTCGGCGCGACCGATGCGGTCGGTGAGGATGGTCCAGAATTTGGGCAACTGGCACATAACAAACATCCAGCCGTCGGCTGCGCGGAACATCTGGCTGGGGGTTGCGGAGGGGTGGGCAGAACGCGGCGTCCGCTGGGTAACGTCGCCTTCGTTCATATACCAAAGCGCCGGGTAGCTGGTCTGGTGGACGGCGGCGGAAAGCAGGTCGACGTCGATGTCGCGCCCCTGCCCTGAGCGCTGCGCATCAACGAGCGCGGCGAGGAGGCCGATGGACATGATCGTCCCGGTCATGAAATCGACCATCGACAGGCCCATGCGTTGCGGTTCGCCATCAGGGTCGCCGGTGAGCGCGCAATAGCCCGCCTCCGCCTGCATCAGATAGTCATAGCCCGGCCAGCGCGCACGAGCATTGTCGCGGCCATAGGCGGACAAATGCGCGCAGACGATGCCGAGCTTGATCCCGCTGAGCGCCGCATAGGTCAGGCCAAGTTTGGCGGGGAGATCACCGCGCAGATTATTGGCGACCGCGTCCGCTCCGGCGACTAGCCGGTGCAATATCGCCTGCCCCTCCGGATGATGAAGGTCGAGGGTGAGCGATTTCTTGTTGAGGTTGAAGCTCTGAAAATAGAGGCTTTCCTCGTCGCGCAGGAAATGCGGGCCGACGGCGCGGGCGGTATCGCCGCCGCCCTTCCCTTGCTTGCGCGGTGGCTCGATCTTGATGACCTCTGCACCGAGTTGGGCGAGGAACATGGTGCCATAGGGACCGGCGCCATATTGTTCGGCACTCAGGATACGGAAACCGGACAGCGGGAGGGCGGTCATGTGCCCTCTCCCACATCGCCGCCCAGGTTCGCTGACTCCCCTCTCCCTGCGCGCTGCGCGCGCTGTCCCTCTCCCCTAAAGGGAGAGGGGTGGAGTGAGTCTACCCTCTCCCTGCAGGGGAGAGGGACAGGCGCGCCAGCGCCAGGGAGAGGGGAGTCGACAGCGCTCAGGATTGTGGTCAAAACATTACCCGTGTCACGTAAAACATCATTATTCCAGAACCGTAGCACGCTGTATCCTTGCTCAACAAAAAACGCAGTTCTACGTTCATCATAGCCAGACTGATCGGCGTGCTGACTGCCGTCGAGTTCAACTACGAACTTGGCGGCAGGGCAGATAAAATCAGCGATATAGCGATCCCCGAACGCCATTTGACGACGAAATTTGTGCCCCACCAAACGCCCCGCCCGCAAACAAGCCCAAAGTTTGGCCTCGGCATCGGTCATATCCGACCGCATCTGCCGCGAACGGGCGAGCAGGTGTCGCGGGGTTTGCGTGCGGCCGGTCATGATGTGCGTTGCGTCCCCTCTCCCTGGCGCTGCGCGCCTGTCCCTCTCCCCTAAAGGGAGAGGGATTAGCTAGACCTTGTTCCTCGCCACCCACTGTTTGCTGATGATGATGCGCTGCATCTCATTCGTCCCTTCGCCGATGCACATCAGCATGGAATCGCGATAGAAACGTTCGATGTCATATTCCTTGGAATAGGAATAGCCGCCGTAAATGCGCATCGCATCCTGGCTGTTGGCGACGGCCGCTTCGGACGCGTAAAATTTGGCCATTCCGGCCTCCATGTCGCAACGTTCGCCGCGGTCGTAGATTTCGGCGGCGTCAAAGGTGAGCAGACGGGCGGCGCGGGCTCTCGTGACCATTTCGCCGATTTTGAGCTGGATCGCCTGATGCTCGGCAATCGGTTTGCCCATGGTTTCGCGCAATTGCGCATATTCGGTGGCAAGGCGCAGCGAGCCTTCGGCGAGGCCGACGCCGCGCGCGGCGACGTTGATCCGGCCCAGTTCGAGCCCGCCGGTGGCCTGGTAAAACCCCTGCCCCTCTTCGCCGCCGATCAGATTGTCGGCGGGCAGACGGTAATTATCGAACATCAGTTCGGCGCTATCGATGCAATTATAGCCGAGCTTCTTGAATTTCTTGCCCGTCGTGAATCCGTCCTGCTTTGGCGCGATGAACAGGCTCATGCCCTTGTAGCGGGGGTTGGCCTTGGGGTCGGTTTTGACGAGGAGGGCAAAACACCCGCCGTTGATGCCGTTGGAAATCCAGGTCTTAGTACCGTTGATGACATAATCATCGCCGTCGCGGACCGCAGTAGTGCGGATGGCTTGCAGGTCGGTGCCAGCATTGGGCTCCGTGAGGGCCAGACCGCCGCGAATTTCACCGCTGGCAAATTTGGGTAGCCATTTGGCCTTTTGCCCCGGGGTGCCGAAACGTTCGACCGCGCAGGCCATGATGAGGTGCGAGTTGAAGATACCGGTGATTGCCATCCAGTGTGAGGAGATCAGCGCGACTATTTTTGCATAGGTCACCGCGCTGAGGCCAAGGCCGCCATATTGCTGGCTGATGGTCGCGCCGAACAGGCCCATGTCGACCATCTGGTGGACAATATCCTCGGGCCAGATGTCG
>JANOPV010000124.1:0-2655 GCA_031422035.1 Sphingomonas sp.
TGACGCGCCACTTATGCCAAAATCTTGGTGCACCAACGCGTTAGCCGCTAGTTCTCGAACAACTACGTCAGGAACCAATTTGACCTTTTCTCTCAGAGCGTGTTCTACCACCTCGTTCTGTGGCAAGTGGCTGACAATGTATGAGATCAGCCTCTCAAACCCAACGGCGATTCCGAGCGTGGCAGTTTCTTCCAACTTAGTATGTATTTTTGAATTTCCGTCATAAACAATGACGCGCATCGCTTTGCGCTTGAGTTCTGGAAAGTCGGTCAATCGCTTTGCTAAGAGTAAAACCCCGAGGCGACGAACGTTGAAAAACTCCCCTGATGGATCGATCAGACGCTCAGCGACTAGTTTATCCATTACGCCACTCTGTTGAGTTGGATAAGGCTGTTCAAGCAAACCGAAAAAAGTCTGTGTATCGAGAATTTCGATTACGCTCTGGGCATCAATCGACGAAACGGCTGGCTCTTCTAGCCAATCAGCTTTGCTCTCGCTGAAGATCGCGTGAAGGCGGTCTGGAGACATTGAAACGAGAGATTCCCCAACACGCATCAGATAGCGTCCTTTATACTCGCGAGGAACGCCCACTGGACGGCCAGGAATTTCGATGACGACCACACGACCCGCTGGATGAGCGACCTCAGTCAGATCAACCCTGAAACCTAGATTTTGAAAAAGTTCATGCGCGACGTTGCCAACATCGCGGAACGCAGCGGTGCCTACGATTGAGCGAGGAATTGCATCTGAGATGCCGAGTATGAGGTGCCCTCCTCCCTCATTGCTAATAGCAACGGCATATTCGCAAACGCTTTCAACCCTATAACTGTTGGTAGCGGCCTTGAATTCTAAACGTTCATTCTCCGCACGCGCAGACAACCAGCGATCGATATGATTAGATGTGATAGTCATTAGCCCATCAATAGCAGGCAAAAAACTTGGATTCCAACATTTCAAATTCCGTCAATCGCAAAGCGGTGCGGGTGGAAATGCGCACCAGCCACCAGCCCGGCGCGCAGGGTGGGCTGGCCTTGTGAGCATGCGCTGAGACTCTTCGTCGTGTCCAGCCTGATCCATTGTGGGTGAGGATAGCAGCGGGGATGGACCCCGGATCACGTCCGGGGTGACGATTTTGGGTGATGTACGCTTCGGTGGCGGGTGATAACGCACTGAACATTGCACCGGCCAAATCCGGCGTTAAGACGGGGCCATGGATCAGATTATCATCAATGGCGGCAACCGCCTCAACGGTCGCATTCCCATTTCCGGTGCCAAGAACAGCGCGTTGACGTTGCTGCCTTGTGCGCTGTTGACCGATGAGCCGCTGACGCTGCGCAATTTGCCGCGGCTCGCCGATATTGACGGGTTCGGGCATCTGCTCAACCAGCTGGGCTGTTCCACCACCATCGAAGGCAGCCGCCCTGAGGATTTTGGCCGGGTGATGACCGCGCGGGCGACCACCGTCACCTCGACCATGGCCCCCTATGATATTGTCCGCAAAATGCGTGCCTCCATCCTGGTGCTCGGGCCGCTGCTCGCGCGGATGGGCGAGGCGACGGTGTCGCTGCCCGGCGGCTGCGCCATCGGCAACCGGCCGATTGATCTGCACCTGCGCGCCATGGAAGCGTTCGGCGCGGAGATGGAAATGGCGTCGGGCTATGTCAAGGCCAAGGCCAAGGGCGGGCGATTGCCGGGCGGGCGGATCAATTTTCCGGTGGTATCGGTGGGCGCGACTGAAAATGCGCTGATGGCCGCCAGCCGCGCCAAGGGCACCTGCATCATCGGCAATGCCGCAAAAGAGCCGGAAATTATCGACCTGTGCAATTGCCTGGTGGCGATGGGGGTCAAGATTGACGGCATCGGCACCGAGACGCTGACGATCGAAGGCGTCGACCGGCTGCACGGTGCGACCTATCGGGTGATGGCCGACCGGATTGAGGCGGGCAGCTATGCCTGCGCAGTGATGGCGGCGGGCGGTGAGGTTGATCTGGCAGGCGCGAACGCGGCGGAGATGGAGGCAACCATCGACGCGCTGCGCGCAGCCGGTGCAGTCGTCACGCCCTATGCCGGCGGGGTGAAGGTGGCGCATGAGGGGCGGCCCAAGGGCATTACCCTCTCCACAGCGCCCTATCCTGGCTTTGCCACCGACATGCAGGCGCAGTTTATGGCGATGCTATGCTTGGCCGATGGACCGAGCCTGCTGACCGAAACCATCTTTGAAAACCGCTATATGCATGTGCCGGAACTGGCGCGGATGGGCGCCGACATCGCCGTGACGGGGCGCAGCGCGGTGGTCCACGGGGTCGACCATCTGGTCGGCGCGCCGGTGATGGCGACCGACCTGCGCGCCTCGATGAGCCTGATTATCGCGGGGTTGGCGGCGCAAGGGACCACCACCGTCAGCCGCATCTATCACCTCGACCGCGGCTATGAGCGGTTGGAGGAAAAGCTGGCGGCAGTCGGCGCGGATATTGAACGGCGCAGCGACGGGTGAGCCATAAGCCCCTCCCGCTTGCGGGACGGGGTGGGGGTGAGGGGCGAAGTCAAGCCAAGCTCTATGCCGCGAAAGCCCACCCCGCTGCGACTAGGCAACAAGTTGCCAAGTCTCACTGCCCCTCCCGATTACGGGAGGGGGAAAGAGCCAAAAAAAGGGCC
>JANOPV010000125.1:0-7616 GCA_031422035.1 Sphingomonas sp.
TATGACCGCAACCGCAACGGCATCATCGACAATGGCGGCGAAATCTCGTTTGTCGGCGACAAGGAAGGGGCGACGACTGACCTCGAGGGGCTGGCCGGGTTCGATACCAATGATGATGGTCTGATCAGCGCTCGCGACAGCCGCTTTGCCGAATTCCAGATATGGCAGGACCGCAATCAGGATGGCATCAGCCAGGCCGATGAGCTGCGCACGCTGACCGAGGCGGGGATCGTGTCGATTAACCTGCGCGGCACGCCAACGGGCCAGACGCTGGCTAATACGACCGGCAATATCGTCTTTGCGACGGCGCAATTTACGCGGAGCGACGGCAGCATCGGCACCGCGGGCGACGTCGCGCTCGCTTATGTGGCGGGCATTGCTGCGCCACCGGCCAGCGGTGTTATCGTAGAGCCTGTGGCGGTGATCGCCGACAACAGTGCCCCGGTCGTCGCCACAGGGCCGGTTTTGCTCAACGGCGAGCAGCGGCCGCTGCCGGTGGGCGGACCCGCGTTGGTTCAGGTAAGCGAGGAGGATCCTGCCAATCCGGCGCCCGGTGACGCCCTGCTTCCAGTCGACCCGCTCATCCCCGCGAGCGACAGCATCGTCGGCGTCGGCCCATTGGAGTCCGAAGTGCCGCCGGTCCTGCCGCCACCGGCGCTGACTCTGAACAGCGTTGCCATCGATCGGAAAGCTAAGGACTATGCTTTTTCATCGCAAAACGGGGCTATGGCCTTTGCCCTGCGCAGCAGTGGCGGTGTGGTTGATTCACGGGCGGGCGCGACCGCTGGTGCAACCATTTTTCAGTTCAAGGATCGCGCCATTGGCGTTGTCTCGCCAATCATCCTCGATCTCGATGGCGATGGCCTCGACCTGCGCAGCCGCAAAAAATCGCATGCCAGCTTTGATTGGGATGGCGACGGTGCGCGCGATGATACTGGCTGGGTTGGCCGGGGTGACGGGATATTGGCGATTGATCGCAATGGTGACGGCCTGATAACCGGCGCATCGGAACTATTGTTTCAAAGCGATAGCAGCGCGACGGCCAACAGCTTTGCGGCGCTGTCAGGTCTGGACGACAATGCCGATGGCCGGATCACCAGTGTGGATAGCCGCTTTGCGGAACTGCGCGTCTGGATCGACCGGAATGACAACGGCATCACCGACGCTGGCGAGTTGCAATCGTTGACCGATCTCGGGATCACGGAACTCAACCTCTCCGCGCGATCGACCAATCAATCCGTGAAGGCTGGCAAAAATTTGGTGCTGGCGACATCATCCTTTACCCGCGCTAACGGAGCCACGGGCACGCTGGGTTCCGCTGGACTTGCGTTTGTGCCGAATGCGACACCGAGGTCGGCACTGGCGGTGACCACGGAGGCAGCTGACGACTTCGGCAATCCGTTGGCGGCGCTGCGTGAGGGGTTGTTGCGCGGGTTTGACACAGTGGAGCTGAATGGCCCGGTTGATACAATAACCCCATTGCCAGGTGCGGCGGATGCCCGGATAGCGCACATGGTTCAGGCCATGAGTATTTTCGGAACTGCATCGGGCGAGAGTGACTTTGCCAACCGTAACCGCAATTCCGTTTCACCCGCAGACTGGTTTGCCGCATCGGCGGCGTGAGGATATTCATGACACAAGCACTTAAAGCGAACAAAACGAAGCCGGTGGAGGCTGGTGCCCCAGCGCCGACGGTCAGTCATTTTCTCGGGGAAATGACCTGGCTGTTGACACAGTCGCCGCTGCACCGGGCGATGCAAGTTGGTGATCTGGAATGGCTGATCATGCCAGCGTTGCTGACCGAGCAATTTTACCTTTTCCGCGATGGCGAGCAGCCGGTGGGTCTGGCGCTGTGGGCCAAATGCGGCCCGGCGGCGGTGGGCAAGCTCGATCGCGGGATGATCGAGCCAGAGAACCGGCTGACGCTGTCCGAGTGGAGCGATGGTGATCAGATTTGGCTGGTTGATATGATCGCGCCGTTTGCGAGTGCGGAGAACAAGCAATATGAGCTCATGATGGCTGACCTGATCTCGGGGCCACTGGCTGGCCAAGCGTTCAACTTTCACCAGACCGATCCGGCCACCGGCGTGCGAACGGTGCGGACGGTTGAAGCCGATGCGGGCGACAAGCTGAAGGCGGTGATCGCGGCGGTGGCAGCGAGCGATGTCGGATAGCCGTTGACGGGCAAACCGAAATCGGATTAGCTCGGACTCAACAGCGATTCTTTGGGCCATGTCTGCAAAGATCATAGTCTATTGAGCTCAATGAGGGATTTTTACGATGCAGCGCGTGGATGAGACATCAGCACAGCAGAAAATTGAATCAAACCAACGCAAGCCGTGGGTGACACCCGTGATGCAGAAGATGCGGGCTGGCGAGGCTGAAGTTGGGACACGGTCTACTCCGGACGGCGCCTTTACGACGTCCTGATGGCGCCTTCGACCGCGACGCACGCGGCGGTCATTGCCTGATGTGACCATGGCCGGGCCAAAGCCCATATCTGTGCGGTGTTTGCGAGCATTGTGCATTGATCAAAATGCGCGCGGCTGCGCTCCATCGGGCTGACCAATTGCCCGCGAAAGCTGTTGGCGATCAGTATCGCCGCGCCGCTGCTGCCCCTGAGCGGCGTCATGGTCACATTGGCATCGGCGGCGACGGTCAGCTTGACGATATGACCAAGATCATGAGCCAGAAAGGGCGCGAGCACCGCCACCGGGCGCATATATTTGTCCATTTCGGCTAGCACTGGGCGCAATCCATCTGACTGCTCGCCCGCTGCGGCGATGCTATCGCCCCACAGCTTGAGCATGACGAGCCCGGGCCACAGCACTGGCGCGCCGCCATCTGTGTCAACAGCGGCAATGTCGTCGCAGATGAGCCGGTGTCCGCGCCTGACCAGCGCATGCGCGATTGAGGATTTTCCATCACCCGACGCCCCGGTGAAGGCGACGCCGACGCCGTCAATCTCGATGGCGCTAGCATGTAGCGGCAAGCGGCCGCGTTGATAGAGCAACGCCCCGATCGCCGAGCCGAGCAGATAGGCCCGGATGTCGGGCACTGTCGCATCGGTGGCCGGTTCGATTGTGATCACCGATCCGCCGGCGACGTGAAGGCGTACCATGTCGGGCACATCCATCCAGAAATCCTGCGGCCCGGCGGCAACGCCTGACATAAGGCTAGTGAGACCGTCGGGACACGGCGCACTTGCGATGCGAATGACGACAGGATCGCCGCGCTCTGAATATCCCTCACGCATTTCGGGTATCGGAATCTCGGATTGAAAATTGAGGCCAAAAGCGTGATAGCGATAGAGGTTCGTCATTCCGCGAACTTAACCGCATGGCGTGCCTTGCGCTACAATCGAGATATGGCCGTGCACGAACAGATGGTGATTACCCGAACCGGTACTGTGGTAGAGGCGGCCGTGGATGATGAAGTGTTCGTGCTGGACGTCAATGGCGGCCATTGTTTCGGTTTCAATGCCACGGCAACCGAAATATGGCACCGGCTCGAAACGCCGATGACCCTGGCTGCATTATGCGACGCGCTGATCCAGACACGCGAGGTCGATCGCGCGACGTGCCTCACCGAAACAGCGGCGTTGATCGAGACGCTTGCTGACGAAGGGCTGGTTGTCCTGACGCCGGCATGACCGCACTGGCGGGCTATGTATCCTTCGGTACCGACAGCCCCGCACCGGCGTGCGCGGCGATGCTGGCTGCCCAAGCCATTTATGGGCGGGAAACGCGCAGCCGGACGATCGGGCCAGCGGCGTTAGGGCGAAGATTGTGGCCGCTGCTGCCCGAGGACGTATTCGACACCGGACCGCTGTCCGGTGCGGATGAGCGGGTGTTGCTGTGTGCTGATGCGCGGATCGACAACCGCGATGAACTGGCCGCTGCGCTGTCCTTGCCTGATCGGCTTGACCGGGTCAGCGACGCTGCAATCATTATGGCCGCCTATGAACGCTGGGGCGATGATGCATTCGGGAAACTTTGCGGCGCGTTCGCGGTGATCATCTGGAACGGCGAGACGCAGTCGCTGACGCTTGCTCGCGATATTCTGGGTGAACGACCGCTGCATTACCATGTCGGGGGCAATTTCGTCGCCGTCGCCAGCATGCCCAAGGGGCTGCATGCGCTGTCGAGCGTGCCGTATGCGGCGCATAGCGCCAGCATGGCCGATTTTTTGGCGCTGGTGCCAGAGACGGGCACCGAGAGCTTTTTCGACGGTGTCTCACGGGTGCTGCCCGGTCATGTTGTGGTCATTGATGATCGCGGCCCAGTCCGCAGCACAGCCTATTGGCAACCCCCAGAAGATGACCTGATCCTCCCCAGCGATGCTGATTATGCGGCGGCCATGCGCGCTGTGCTGGAACAGGCCGTGCTGTGCCGCTTGCGCAGGAACAGCGGCACGCTCGGCACCCATTTGAGCGCCGGGCTGGATAGCAGTGCGGTCACGGCGACCGCTGCCCGCCTTTCTGCACCTAACCGGCTGTTTGCATTTACCGCTGTGCCAACGGGTGACGTCGGTGATCCGCAAGGAGGGATCGCCAACGAAGGGCGGCTCGCTGCGGCGACGGCACATTTACATGGCAACATCGACCATGTGCCCATACAGGCGGGCGCGGTATCACCACTGAAAGGCATGGACCGCCACTTTCAGCTGTTTGAGCGGCCGATCCTCAATCCATCCAACGCTGTCTGGAACGACGCGATCAATGACGCCGCGCAGGCGCGTGGGATCAGCGTGATGCTGACCGGCCAGATGGGCAATATGTCGATCTCCCATGGCGGCATGCAGCAGCTGAACCAGCTGATGCGGGCAGGGGCGCTGCCTGCTCTAGTCTCGCTGATCCGGCAGATGCGCCGGAACGGGCATCGCTGGGGCGGGCTGGCGGCGCAGGCTTTTGGCCCGTTCGTGCCGCCTGCGCTCTGGCTGTGGCTGGCGCGTAAAAGCGGCAGCGCTCTCGATCTTGACGTCTACAGCGCCTTGCACCCTTTGGCCTATGACGCCTTTGCGGTCGGCCAACGCGCTACTGAGCGCGGGCTTGACCTGTCGTACCGCCCGTGGGCAGACAGCCGGGCCATGCGCCTATGGGTGCTGCGCCGGGTCGATCTGGGCGTGTACAATAAGGGCACATTGGCCGGATGGGGTATCGATTTACGAGACCCGACGGCGGACCGCCGGGTGATCGAGCTCAGTCTGCGCATTCCGGAACGTCAGTTCGTCCTGAACGGTGAAACTCGGTCGCTCGCGCGCCGGGCCTTTGCTGATCGTTTGCCAGCAGCGGTCGTTGCCGAACGGCGGCGCGGGGCGCAGGCGGTGGACTGGCCGTTGGGGATGGCGAGCGCGTTTCCGGCCATAAGTCAGGAACTGGATGTATTGGAGCGCAACCCGCAGGCGCGGGCGCTGATCGATCTTGACCGGCTCAGGCAAGCCCTTGCCGATTGGCCCGATGCTGACCTGCAATCGGATGCCGCAATCCGGCTCTATCGCGACGCCATGTTCCGCGCGCTAGCCGCCGGTCATTTCCTGCGCAACGTCGGCCGGACCAATTGACGACGGTCACGCCTCGCTTGCGGCATCGGCCATTGCTGATGTTCGAGGCGCTGGTTGCGCTCGGCCTTGCCACTGCCTTGATCGCCATACTCCCGTTCCGGTCGGTTGCCCGGCTGGCGGCGGGAGAAGGGGCGTTGACCCACCGGTCGGCAACTACAGCAGAGGCGCATTTGATCGCACGTGCGGTTGGTGCATGGGCGGGTTGCGTCCCGTGGCGGGCGGTCTGCTTTCAACAGGGCCTGGCGGCGCTCTTGATGCTCCGGCGTCGACGCCAGACAGCCACTTTATATTACGGCGCGGCGCATGGCATCGATGCCAGGCTTGTCGCCCATGTATGGGTAACGTCGGGCAGCACCGACGTGATCGGCTGTGAAACCGCGGCCGACTATGGCGTGTTGGCCATATTCCCTGATCGTCCCGATTGAAGCTTCATCACTAGCCGGCGCAGCAATGACCCGGGGAGCCATATCAGGAGCGCATGGGGCACCAGCAACCATGTCGGCAGGCGCAGACCTGATGGGATCACAGGCTGGTTAAGCTTTGCCCAGATGTCAGCGAATCCGTTCCGGAATCCCGGTGCCATCGACATTTGATACCAATGCAATTCCCACCATTTGGATAAGCGGTGATCGATGTCATCAGTCGCATCCACCGAAGCCTGCATCGTTCGCACGCTATAGTCGACCAAGGCTGGGACGTGCCGATCAAGCGCGATCTCTGCGTTCAAGTGGGCGGGGATGCTAACGCCTAACACATCGCGCATCAGGCATAGCGCCACTGCTGTACAGCGACCGGCGTTCACTCGGCCGGCATGGTGCAACAGGTCGGGCAGTAAGTCGGGGGTGCTGTCAGCCAGCGCGGCGATGTCGGCCAGCCACTTCAGCCGGCTCCAGCCATGCGCCGTGCCATGCACCGCGAGGAACGCGAATAGGTCGGGGGTTTTTAACGTCGTCACAGCAGCGTGGTCGGCGATCATGATGGTCTGACGCGCCGATGTCATCCCGATGCCGGTCAGCAACGCTGGATTGCTGGCGAGCGCCCAGTGCAACTCGACAGTTGTGCGCCGCTCGCGGTTGGTCCAACTCGATTCGCGAACTCTCGCTGCAAAGCGGTGCTCCATGGCTAGCCCGGGGACCGCCGGGTGATCAAATTCATACCCGGCGGCGCGTAGCACGCCAATCGCTTGATCGATGTCTGCGCGGTCGACCAGCAGATCAATGTCCCATGAGGATTTGCGCGCGAGCGAACCATGAGCGAGCATCGCAAGCGTTGCGCCTTTGACAAAGATGGCATCGACGCCGCTCGTCCTAAACTGTTCGGACAGCCGAACCTCTTCGCCCGCATTGCGGAGCATCTGGAGCCGCGCAACCCGCACCCGCCGGGCGAGGAGCCGTGCTGCCGTGTCCGGCAAATTGATGCCTACCTGAGCCAGCCCGTCTTCGACCAGTGCTTCAACGCGGTGCGCTTGCGCCTGTAACAGCAGATAGTCAGGAACAAACGGCTCATCCGCGGCCGCGCGAATGGCCGCGAGCCGGTTCGCTGCGAGCTGGTTAGGCACAAGCTGGTTCAGCTGTCCGGCCGGGCGACAGCAAGCGGCAACGATCCTCAGCTCAGAGGGAGCGTTTCTCAACATGGCTTTACAGCGCCGACCCAGGTGTCGCCGCACGTCAGGCCGCGAACATCTCCACTGGGCGGGTATCGTTGCGGCGCAGGCGGTCGGTATCGCTGGTGTCGGCGCCGGCGGGTCCGAAGGCGGCCATGTCCTGGCTCATCAGGAGCACGCGGCGGTCGAGGTTGGTGGCACCGAGGTTGCGCCCGATGCTGGCGTCCATCCAGTTGCCATAGTCATTGACGATGGTCAGCGGGGTGGCGGTGGTAAGTGCAGCGTCGCCCGCGTCACGTTCGGCGTGGGCACCGGTGATGACCGGCATGGCACGCTGGAGGGCGGGCTCGCTGCCGAGCTGCACGAGCATCTCGTCGAAGGAACCGATCAGCAAGCGGGGATCGATGGCGCGCGCATTGGTGAGCAGGTCGCCAGAGCTGCTGCGGCGCCA
>JANOPV010000126.1:0-2547 GCA_031422035.1 Sphingomonas sp.
GCCGGAGGGCAGTGTGCGTCATTGTACGATACTCGCTTTATGCGCTCAGATGGATTGAGCATAATAGCGAATCATCGCGAAGCAAGGCTTTGAACGGTTAGGACAGCGTAGCTTGCATTGCCGCCCTGCCGCCGCCATCAGTCGAGCGATGACTGCGTCTGTTCCTGATCTGCTGCGCGCCGCCGATGCCGCCATTGCCCGCGGCGAATGGGCGGGCGCAATTGCTGGGTATCAGGCTGCGTTGGCACAGGAACCGCAGCACGCCGCCGCCTGGTATAATCTGGGCTATGCGCAGCGGGCAGAGCGGGACTTTCATGAGGCGCTGGCGTCATATCAGGCAGCGCTGGACCGCGGGATCGACCAGCCCGAGGCGGTCCATGTCAACCGCGCGGCGATATTGTCGGAAAATCTGGGCCGCGATGGTGAGGCTGAGGCGGAACTAGGCCTGGCGCTGCGCCGCAATCCGCGCTTTGTCGTAGCGCTCCTCAATCTGGGTCAGATCCATGAGGATCGCGGCGACCCCGATGCAGCCCGCGCCGCCTATGCCCGGACCCTGGCGATCGACCCGCATAATGGCCGGGCCCTGCTGCGCGCGACGATGATCGATCTGTTTGCCGGGCAACAGGGGGCAATGATCCCGGCACTGGAGGCGGCACTGGCTGACCCGCATCTGCCGCCCGATGACCGCTGCGACATCGGCTTTGCACTGGGCAACGCCTATGATGCCGAGGGGCGGTATGCAGATGCCTGGCGCGTCATCGCCGAGGCGAACCGGATCGACCAGAGCCTATTGCCCGCTGCCGCGCGCTATGACCGGGCGGCGCATGATGCACTGATAAATGCACTGTGCGCGACGGTCGTGCCAACGACGGTGGCAGACGAAAGCGTAGACGCGAAGCCTGCACCAATCTTCATCCTCGGCCTGTTCCGGTCGGGTTCGACGTTGGCCGAACAAATTTTGGGACGGCATTCAGCGGTCATGGCGGGCGGCGAATTTGATGCCCTGCCCCGACTGGTAGCGGATGCAGTGCAACCCTATCCGGCACAGCTGGCCAATGCGACTGCTGACGATGTCAGCCAATGGCGCGCAGATTATCTGGCAGCGGTGCAGGCGAGCCAGTCGGTCACCGGAATGTTCACTGACAAACGCTGTGACAATTTCTTGCATGTCGGCCTTATCAAGACGCTGTTTCCGAACGCGAAAATACTTCACACTGTGCGCGATCCGCTCGACATCATGGTATCGACCCTGTTCCTGCGTTTTGGTTCTGCGGTCAATTATGGCGGGTCGCCGGAGGACATGGCGCATTGGGTTGCGGCCTATGCCCGGGTGATGGCGCACTGGCAGGCGCTCTATGGCGCGGACATCATCAGCATCGATTATGACCGGCTGGTCGCCGACCCGGAGCCCGAAGTGCGGGCGATGCTGGGCGGGCTGGGGCTGCCGTGGGAGCCCGCCTGCCTACAGGTGCGGGATGCCACGACGGTGCGCACCGCGAGCGCGTGGCAGGTGCGGCAGCCGCTGCACACCCGGTCATCGGGGCGGTGGCGGCATTATGCTGAACAGCTGGCCGATAGTCGTTCGGCGTTGGGGCTGACCGACGACGACTAGACCGATGTTCAGCCGTCAGTCGCCGCGTAGAATTCCGCCAGCAGCGCACATTCGTCAGCGGTCAGATGCGGGTTCCACACGTCGAGGATGAGGACGATGCGGATCTCGTCGCTGTCGTTCCATGCCTCATGATCGATGGTGTCGTCAAAGGCGAACGCCTGCCCCTCCACCCATGCGCGGGTTTCGCCGCCGACGCGAAAGCGGCAGCCGTCTGGCACGATCAGTGGCAGATGGATGATCGCCCTGGTGTTGGTGACGCCGGTATGCGCCGGAATATGCGCACGCGGTTTCAGGATCGAAAAGAAAGCCGATGGCGCTTTGCCGGGCACATGATTTTGCGGCAGCGCGGCGAGCGCGGCGGTGGTCGCGGGGCATAGGGCGCACAACGCGTCATTGCGCACGCCATATTCCCAGAGGAACGCGGCGCTCCAGTCGAGATTATGATCGAGCGCGGACCATTTATTGGTTGGGGTGCCCGCATCCATCCGGACATAGGGGCGGATGGCATCGGTGCCTACAGCGAGGAGGTTGAGCGCCTCCGCACGGATCGCGTCGGTGTGCGCCTCAAATGCTGCGAACCACGGGAAAAGACGGGCGTCGAAAAATTCGTCTGCGGGCAGAAAGGGGAATTGCACGCCCTCACAATGATTGGTGAAAATCTGGCGGCGGCCCAGGCTGTGGTCAATGCAGGCGGATATGCGCCGCGCATCCGGGCCAAGTGCAGCGATACGCGCGCCGAGCCGGTCATCCAGTGCCTGCGCCAGTCCGGCATTATGCTGCGCCAAAAATGCCTGCCCCCGCTCTAGTGCATCGGCAACCAGCGCCGGACGTTCGGGCATTCCCGACGCCATCTGGACGACGGCGGCCCAGTGGATCGCGGCGCTGCGCGCGTCGTCAGTGCGCTGATGGAGTTCCGCCAGCCGGAGATGGGCGAC
>JANOPV010000127.1:0-2946 GCA_031422035.1 Sphingomonas sp.
GTCCGTTCGGCGTCCTGCCAATAGCCCTGCGCGACCAATGGGCCGCAATGGACAAGCTCGCCTGGCTCATCATCGTCGGTGATGCTGCCATCCGGTCTGAGCACCAGAATTTCGGCGTGAGGAATTGCTGAGCCGATCAAATCCGCGTGCGCGTCAATCAGGGCTGGTTCGAGATAGGTGGAGCGGAACGCCTCGGTCAGCCCGTACATCGCATAAATGTCTGTCGTCGGGAGCAAGGCCCGCAGACGCTGGACCATATGCCGGGTCAGCGCGCCGCCGCTATTAGTGATGCGTCGCAGCGAGTTGCGAGCTTCTTCAGGCCATTTTGCCTCTAGCAATTGGACCCACAATGGAGGGACGCCGGCTAGTGTTGTGATATGCTTGGTGGAAGTAGCTCTGATAAGTTCAGCGGGTAGGAGATAGTCCAGTGGGACCACGCATGCGCCAACTTTCCAGCTTGAAAACAATTGGTTCTGTCCATAATCGAAACTGAGCGGGAGGACTGCGAGGACCCGGTCATCGGCGGCGAGCCGGGTATAGTCCGCCACCGCATCCGCGCCCAGCCAAAGGTTGGCATGGCTGAGCATGACGCCCTTAGGTTTACCGGTAGACCCTGAGGTGTAGAGGATTGCAGCCAGCGTATCCGGCGAAGCCGCTGATGGAGCGAGCATTTTTCCCGGCGCCTCTGCTGCGCGGCTCATCTCACCATCATCGGCGATATGGCATGCCGCGGGCACATCACCAGGCAAAAAGGTGCCGGCACGCGCCCGTCCAGTCAGCAGCAACCGTGCACCACTATCGTGCACTATATGCGCGACTTGTGCTCGTTTTAACGCAGGATTGACGGGCACGTGAATTAGCCCTGCGCGCGGCGCAGCCAATGGCATGACGCACGCCAGCCAGGTTTTCCCCGCCCAGGTTGCGACCCTGTCCCCCGGCGCAAAGCCATACCCCGCAAGTTCCGCCGCCAAACGCCCGACACGCCGCTCCAATTCGCCATATGTAATGACGTCATCACGAACCATCAGCGCCGGCGCATCGCGCGCGCCAAACATCGAAAGATGATCTAGCGGCTGCGAACGGGTTTTTAAGGCATTTGCCATAGGAAGCGTCGTGTCTCACAGGGCGGTGAAGGGCAAGGGGGTGTTTCGAGCATCATGACGTGCGAAAGTGAAGAACGATTGAACGCGTCCGTTGTCGCCACGCCAGTCGATGACGCCATGCAGCCATTATTTGAGCGTGACGCGTGGTTTGACCACCTGCTCCGAGATTGCTGTGCGGATCAGCGCGCGGTGGTGATCGATGGCATCGTCGGCGATTCGCTGTGTCGCCTGCGCCTGTTGGAAATAGCACCCGGCCATCTGTTTTCACTCGCCAACTGGTATAGCTTTCGCTGGGGACCGCAGTTCAAAACGCCCGACCCAGCAGCGCGCCGACCAGCGCTGATCCGTGCATGGCGCGCCGCGCGGCACCAAGCGCATCGGCTCGACCTGAGCCCAATCCCCGTGGAGGGGGGTGCCGCGACCGAACTCAGTGAAACGCTGCGGGCAGCGGGCTGGCATGTGGCGATGGCACCGATCAGCCGCAGTCACTGGCTCGACACCGAAGGCCGCAGCTTTGATGGCTGGTGGGAGATGCGGCCAAGCCGATTGCGGTCGACCGTCGCCCGCAAAGCCAAGAAAAATATTGTCTCGATCGCCGTTCACACAGCCTTTTCCGATGCCCATTGGGACGAATATGAGGCCGTGTATCGCGCAAGCTGGAAGCCCGACGAGCCCTGCCCTGAGTTCCTGCGTCATTGGGCGCGGGTGGCCAGCGACCAGCGTGCTCTCCGCCTCGGTATTGCCCGCATTGATGGCGTGCCCGTTGCCGCGCAATTCTGGACTGTGGATGCGGACGTGGCATCCATTCACAAGTTGGCGCAAATTACGGATGCCGCCGCTGAGGCGCACTCGCCCGGCACTTTGTTGACGCACGCCCTGTTCGCGCATGCCTTTGACGTAGATCGAGTGCGGCGGATAGATTTCGGAACCGGCGATGATGGGTATAAGCGCGACTGGATGGAGCAATCCGCCGACCTAGTGCGGATCACCGCCACCGACTTGCGGCAGCCCGCTGCGTGGATTTCAATCGCCCAGCACGGGCTATCGCGGGTTGCAGCGCGGCTTCGCGGACGCTAGCGGTCCGTCCTACGACAAGCACGGGGGCATTGCATGAGCGACGACGCGAACATGGTGGAGGCGACCTTGCGGGCGACACTTGTTGATGTTTTGGGCATCGACGAAGACCGGGTTGCAGCGTTTCAGAGCGACACCGGCCTGTTCGGTTCACTCCCTGAACTCGATTCGATGGCGGTTGCGACATTGCTCACAGAATTGGAGGATCGCCTCGGCATCAGCATCGATGATGATGAAGTCGAGATCGAAATGTTCGAAACCTATGGCGGGCTGCTCGCTTTCATGCGCATGAAAGCCCTGCGCTGAACGGCATCTCCGAATATGGCCTGACGGTCGCAGCGCGGGACGACGGTGCCCAAGATGCGTTGATTATCCTGATCCCACCACTCTTCGATGAGGCCAATCGCCTGCGCCGCACGCTCGTGCTGACGGCGCGGGCCTTGGCTGCGCTGGGCCATGACAGCTGGATGCCCGACCTGCCCGGCCAGAATGACAGCCTGCTGCCGACAGAAGCCGTGTCGCTAGCGACTTGGCAGTACGCAATGGCGCATATTGTCGCGCAAGCTCACAAGCCGGTTATTTTGGCGTCATGGCGCGGCGGCGCGCTGATCGACAGCGAGGTCAATGTCGCCGGGCGTTGGCGGATGGCGCCCATCAGCGGCGCATCCGTCTTGCGAACGCTCCTGCGGGCGCGGATCGCCGGTGAGCGAGAGGCCGGGCGCGACCTGTCGCTCGATCAACTCACCGAATTGGCGCGGACGCAGGTAAC
>JANOPV010000128.1:0-4188 GCA_031422035.1 Sphingomonas sp.
TCAAGGCGATGAACCGCAGCCATAGCCGCGACAGCTATTTGCGGCTGCTCGACCGGGTGCGGATGGTGCGGCCCGACATAGCGTTATCGGGTGACTTCATCGTCGGCTTCCCAGGCGAAACCGACGCCGATTTTGCCGAAACCATCAGCCTGATCGACGCGGTTGCCTATGCGCAAGCGTTCAGCTTCAAATATAGCGCCCGGCCCGGCACCCCGGCGGCGACCATGGATGCGCAAGTCCCCACCGACGTCATGGATGTGCGGCTTCAGGCGCTGCAAGCGTCGGTCAACCGTGACCAGGCGGCATTCAACGTGGCCAGCGTCGGGCGGCAGTGCGCCGTGCTGCTGGAGCGCAAGGGCAAGCTGCCGGGACAGCTACTGGGCAAGTCGCCGTGGCTACAATCGGTGCATGTGCTGGGCGATCATGCCATCGGTGATCTGGTTGACGTGAACCTGGTATCAGCCAGTGGGACGTCGCTGGCGGGCGAAGTGGTGAACGACTGCTAGCCTTTGCCGCGCGCCGCGATATGGTGGCCGGGATGAAAGAACCCCCCCGCGCATGAGTCGCAAACCCGTTCCCGCCCAAGCGGGTGAACGCAGCCGCGTCGAGATCAGTTTCGACCGCCCGCAATTGCTGGCGCAGCTGTTCGGCCAGTTCGATCAGAATCTGGTCAGCATCGAAAATCGTCTGGGCGTATTTATCACGGCGCGCGGTGAAAAGGTCGGCATCGAAGGCCCAGCAGAGGCCGTCGCGCTGGCCCGCGACGTGCTCCACGACCTGTATCGCCGGATCGGGCGCGGTGAGGACACGGACACCGGCACCTTGGATGCGGTCATCGCCATGGCGGCGGAACCAACATTGGCGGGCATCGTCAAGCGGGAGGTTGGCACTGCGCCGACCATCATGATTCGCACCCGCAAGAAAACCATTGTGCCGCGCTCGGCGATGCAGACGACATATATGCAGGCGCTGGCGCGCGACGACATCATCTTTGCGCTGGGGCCAGCCGGCACGGGCAAAACCTATGTCGCGGTCGCACAAGCGGTCAGCCAGCTTATAACGGGGTCGGTCCAGCGGCTGATCCTGTCCCGTCCAGCAGTCGAGGCTGGCGAAAAACTTGGTTTCCTGCCCGGCGACATGAAAGATAAGGTCGATCCTTATTTGCGTCCCCTTTATGATGCGCTGAACGATTGCCTGCCCGCCGAACAGGTTGAGCGGCGGATTGCCTCGGGCGAGATCGAGGTTGCCCCGCTCGCCTTCATGCGCGGGCGCACGCTGGCCGATGCCTTCATCATCCTCGATGAGGCGCAGAATACGACTATCCCGCAGATGAAAATGTTCCTCACCCGGTTCGGCATGAACAGCCGAATGGTGGTGTGCGGCGACCCGAAACAGGTCGATCTGCCGGTGCCGTCCAGTTCCGGCCTCGCCGACGCGGTCGGCCGGCTGGAGGGGGTCGACGGCATGAGTGTGGTCCGCTTTTCCAGCGGCGACGTCGTCCGCCACCCGATCGTTGGTCGGATTGTTGAGGCCTATGAGGGCAAGGACGGTTGAGCATCATTGAGGTTGATGTTGGCCCAGCTTGGGGCGAGCTGACCGACTGGCAGGCGTTGGGGCAATTGGCGACGACCGCGGCGGGGATGCAATCCGGCCACGCCGACCTGTTCGGCGCTGAGCTTCCCGTCGAAATCTCCATCCGGCTC
The DNA here is from genome assembly GCA_031422035.1 of Sphingomonas sp. Classification (GTDB taxonomy): domain Bacteria; phylum Pseudomonadota; class Alphaproteobacteria; order Sphingomonadales; family Sphingomonadaceae; genus Sphingopyxis. Next base: position 1,704 of record JANOPV010000128.1, read on the forward strand.
ACCGATGATGCTGAGGTGCAGGTTCTCAACCGCGACTATCGGGGCAAGGACAAGCCGACAAACGTGCTGTCCTTTCCGCAACATGCGCCTTACGAAATCGCCGGGCTGGCGACATGTGATGACCCCGAGATCTTGCTTGGCGACATCGTTGTTGCCCATGAAACCTGCTCGACGGAGGCGGCGGCGAAGGGCATAAGCCTCACCGATCATGTCAGCCATCTGATCGTCCACGGCACCTTGCATTTGCTGGGGTACGACCATCTGGACGATCTCAGCGCCGATGCGATGGAGGCACTGGAAGTAAAAGCGCTTGCTTCGCTGGGCATCGCCAATCCATATGTGCCCGACGATCCTGCAACAGCAAGAGGCTGACACGCTCCCCCAATGGCCGACGATTCCATTAGTGGCACCGCCAGTAGCGGCACCCGCCGTGCCGACGACAGTGACGGCGGCGGACGAATATGGCAGGGGCTGAAAACGCTATTAGGCGTCAAGCCAGCCCCGACAGTGCGCGAACAGCTCGAAGATTTCCTCGACGGCGACGGCGACATGCCCGGCGGACAAGGCGAAGCTGAGGGCGATGATTTGTCCGCGGTTGAGCGCGAGATGCTCAAAAACCTGCTGCATTTTGGCGAATTGACCGCCGATGACGCCGCCGTGCCGCGCTCCGACATCATCGCCATTGCCGAAACCGCGAGCTTTGAAGAGCTGGTCGCCGCCTTTGCCGAGGCTGGGCACAGCCGCCTACCGGTTTACCGGGAAACGCTCGATCACATCATCGGCATGATCCACGTAAAGGACGTGTTCGCGATCCTCGCGGGTAAGGGCGAACCGCCGACCGAAGGCATCGCCGCGCTGATGCGCCAGCCGCGCTACGTGCCCCAATCGATGCGGGCGCTGGAATTGCTCGCAGAAATGCGCGCCACCCGGACCCATCTCGCTATCGTCGTTGATGAATATTCGGGCACTGACGGGCTCGTCACCATCGAGGATCTGATGGAGGAAATCGTCGGCGACATCGAAGATGAGCATGACGATGAGCCCGAGGCACTGGTCGTCGCGCGGGAGGACGGCATGTGGGATGTCGATGCCCGCGCCGAACTTGAAGACCTCGCCGAGCAGCTCGATCCCAAACTGGCTGAGGTCGAGGAGGATGTCGACACCATCGGCGGCCTCGCCGTCGTGCTCGCGGGCCGGGTTCCCGACGTTGGCGCGATGCTGACCCATGCCAGTGGCTGGCGGATCGAGGTGATCGAGGCTGATGACCGGCGGGTGGCCAAGGTTCGGCTGCATCGACCGGCGGGCGCGGCGACTGCGGAATAGGCGCTGGCCACCGCCACATTTGCCATCGACACCCCAACCGCTTAAAACGGTCTGTAATGACACAGAGCAAGGGGAATGCTGCGGGGCTGAGGATAGCTCTGTTCAGCGGCAACTATAATTATGTGCGCGACGGCGCGAACCAGGCGCTGAACCGGCTGGCGGGCTATCTCTTGCGAGAGGGCGCGGCGCTGCGCGTTTATTCGCCAACCGTCCCCGAACCCGCCTTTCCGGCGACAGGCGACCTGATCGACGTGCCAGCAATGTCGATGCCCTTTGGGCGCAGCGAATATAAGGTGGCGCGCGGGTTGCCTGCCCGAGTGCGCGAGGACATCGCTGCCTTTTCGCCCAATTGCCTGCACGTTTCGGCGCCCGATATATTGGGCCACCGAGCAGTCAGCATGGGCCGCGAGATGGGGGTGCCGATCGTCGCTTCCGTCCATACCCTGTTTGAGACCTATCCGGCTTATTACGGCCTCGGCTTCATGGAGCGGCCGCTGGTGGCGATGTTCCGCCGCTTTTATAATCGCTGCGATGCGCTGGTTGCGCCGACCCCGGAAATCGTTGAGCGGCTGGCGGGGCAGGGGATTGTCCGTCCGGTTAATGTCTGGTCACGCGGGGTGGAGCATCAGCGGTTCAATCCGGCGCGGCGCAGCAATGACTGGCGACGCTCACTAGGCATCAGTGATGACGAACTGGTTATCGGTTTTCTTGGGCGGCTGGTCCTTGAAAAGGGACTGGATGTGTTCGCCGATGTTTGCGCCGAATTGCGCGCGCGCGGCGTCGCCCACCGAACTCTCGTAATCGGCGACGGTCCGGCGAAGGATCAGTTTGCGCAGGACGTGCCGGGGCTGATTTTCGCTGGGTTCCAGATGGGCGATGATCTCGGCCGGGCAGTGGCGTCGATGGACGTTCTTCTGAACCCGTCGGTCACCGAAACCTTTGGTAATGTGACACTCGAAGCCATGGCCGCTGGCGTGCCAGTGGTCGCCGCCAACGCCACCGGCGCCCGCACTTTGGTGACCGACGGCGTCACCGGGCGCTTAATCGGTCCGCGCGACATCGCCGCTTATACAGACGCCATCGCCGCCTATGCCGCCGATCCGGCGCTGCGCCGCGCCGCAGGAGCGGCGGGGCATGAAGCCGCCAAAGCCTATGAATGGGA